>JAYFRK010000517.1:0-2248 GCA_034925975.1 Clostridium sp. | reverse complement strand
TTTCCAGAGAAAAATGAACTTTTTAGAATAATAATTGCACAATTAGCCTACAAGAACGGAAATATTCATATTCCTAATCCTAAAAGGACATTAGAAGAATTATTTCGATTTTCTCAGCTGTGTAGGGTTACTCAGAATGTTTTTATGGGCAAGTGGAAAGATAATGAGGCTGAAAAAGACTTTGGTATGGATGAACCAGAACTCCGAGAATCTGTATTGTCGATCCGTAACATTTTGCATATTTTAAATGATTGGAATCAAGGGGAAGAAAAAGATTTAAGCAAGGCTTTATGGGATGGTTTTATTAGTTCAATCACTTATCCTGATGATCAAAACTATATTCTCTCACAAGCAGTGCGTTTTGGATTTTTTCCTATAGAAGAAGGATGGAAGGTTGAGACAAAAGCTATAGGAGAAGCAACCACAACATACGAAGAAATTCGTACATGTCCATACCACTATCTTCGTCCATCAATAGAAACTTTAAGCTATTTAGATGCAGTTCATTTAATATTTGGGAAAGGAACTCCTAGAAAAACTTTGCCAAAAGAACTAAAAGAAAGTTTGGGAGCTAATATTGATGATTCACCACAAATTGATGTAAAAATATATCAAAAATTAGACCAACAGTTATCTCATCTAGAGCATTCAAGAGATTTGATTGAATACTTAGAAGATAATGGAGGAGAAAGATGAAGATAAATTTGTTAATAGACGGAAAAAATTTTAAAAGTCAAGTTAAGGATCTAAGAGAAAAGTTGAATAAATGTCAGATCAATGGAATTTTGGATGAGAGTTTCGAAGAAGAATTATACAAACTTTCACGAATAGAAGAAGAGTTATTGACTGACTTAATTCCGTATTACCGAGTTTATGCAAATAATATGAAAATGACTTCAATGCAAATAAGTCCAATAAAACAATTGGGAGCTTTTAGTTTTGATAGTCTTTTGCAAACTACAATGAGGATTAATGAAAATCTCTTTATTACAAGTAGTATAGATGGAAAAGTTCAATTTTTTTATATAGATACTGTAGAGGATTTTTCTTATGATAATGAAATTGAAGTAGAGTGGAGTCCCCCTATTAAAGAAATAAAAGAGACAATTTTCTTTATGTATAAATTGAATGATAAAGAAATTTTGCTTTTGGGAGCCAGAGGGGGATGCTATCTGCTTTCAAGCCATAAATTTGATCAAATACCTAATGCTAAGGAGCAGATTAGAGTTAAAAGTATTAAAATAGATAATGATTTTAGTGGATTTGGAAGATGTTTAGCGATTAATTACGGTTTATTTGTGGTGGAAGATGAAGAGGAAAGGTTAAGTTTATTGGAAATAAAAAAAGAAAAAGACGAATATCTTTTAGATTTTCATAAAGATATATATTGCACTATTCCAAATTGGACTACATTTGAAAAGCTAAATGAAGATTATTTTGTAGTTGGAACAAAGATGGGGGAATTATATTTTATCAAATATGAAAATAGACAACTTACTATTACAGAAAAAATTAATTTTCTAAATGATGAAATAAGGAAAATTAGATTTTTAGAGGATGGAAATGGTAAAAATAATTCCCTTATAGCAATAGGTAATAAAGGACATCTTAAGATACTTTCTCTATATGAAGATGAAAAAAACGTAAAAGTAGAATTAAATAATTTAAAAGGTAATCTGTTTGACGTTGAATCTAAAAAAGGCACAGCGATAATACTAAGTGAAGATGGAATCCTGTATTTGCTTGAAGAGAATTTTGGAAGTTGGCATCTAAATGAAGAGGCTGCAATTAAAGATATCTTTTTTACAAATACCTTAAAATTAGGCATCTCTAGATACTTGCTTATGGATGTAGAAGGTAAATTAAACCTGTTAGACATTGATAGAATTGATACACCAGAGGACTTGTGGGATCTGCCATTGTATCAATAGGAGGGGTGAGTATGTTTGATTTTGATGAACAAACTTTAATTGAAGAATCTAAAAAACATTGCGAAGAATTTTTGCAAAAAGAACAAAGATCATTGGTCACATTTACTGAGGATTCTAGTTTGATGTATATTCCTGATTCAAAAATAGAAAGATTTTTATTAGATCCTTCTAAAGGAGTTTTATACTTGCCCTTAGAAAGGTTTTTAGATAGAAAATTAGATGATAATCAAATAATGTGGCATATTTACTATGAACTAGCCCTATACCCTGATTGGAAAAAACAAACTAAAAAATATTTGAGTAGAAAAAAAGATTGG
>JAYFRK010000101.1:0-5261 GCA_034925975.1 Clostridium sp. | reverse complement strand
TGTAATATGACATCCTCTTTCACTTAGATTTCTTATTATATTTGACTTTGCCCCAAAGTCCATAAGCACAACTCTGTGGCCTTTCCCATTTATATGATATATCTCTTTAGTACTTACTTCTTCAACAAAATTTATATCACTCTTTAAACTATTTAATTTTTGATCAAGTTCTCCGATTGTCAAATTCTCATTTGTTATAACGCACTTCATAGTACCATTATTTCTTATTTTCTTAGTTATACTTCTTGTGTCCACTCCGTAAACTCCAACAACATTCATTTTTTCTAGCATTTCACTAATAGACTCTTCACTAGTATAATTTGAAGGAATTTCGCAAGCTGATTTAACCACAAGTCCTCTAGCATATACTTTTTTAGATTCCCAATGTTCTTTGTTTATTCCATAATTACCAATCAGCGGATATGTCATATTTATAATTTGACCTGCATAAGATGGGTCAGTAACTATCTCTGCATAGCCTGTCATAGAAGTATTAAATACTAATTCTCCTACTGAAGTACCTATTTTGCCAAAACCTTTTCCAGTATAAACCGTTCCATCTTCAAGATATAATGTTCCATTCACTTTATATTACCTCCTCATAATTATAAATACATTCATACCTGCATGCATGTAAGTTTATGCATAACCTTTGTATAAACCCTTAATAAATCTATTTAAAACCTATCTAAAGTTTAATTATTTATTGTGTTTATTAACCTCATAAGTATCAATTTTCAGCTATTCATACAGTTTCATTATATTTATACATTTATACTTATATTTATACAAAGATTATCATTTTAAATTTTTAATGTCAATACTATACAAATAAAAAAACCTTCTGCTGGAGAGCAGAAGGTTAAAATTTTGCATAACTTAACACAAAAATTTATTAATAGGTAATTAAGTGCACCTTTCTAATCTCTCAGGACTAAATTAAAGGCATGAATATATTCAATTTTAATTTTTTCCATAAAAAAACTTCTGCTCTAAGACAGAAGGATACTTCATTTTTATATGAGTACCTTTTTAGTCTCTCGGACTATCTTAAAGGCTTAATATATTAACTATTTTTTTTATGTTAACACGACTTATATTAAATGTCAACACAAATATTGTTATTCATTTAACAATCATAGATTCAATAATTTAAAATTCTATATAAAACAAGAAGTTTTACGAACATTTTTATAATATTATGCATATATAATTCGCTATATGACGAGTATTTAAAGTTTTTTTGAATTTAATATTCACTTTTTTATTTTTTTATCGTATAATAAAAACATAGTTATTGTTCGAAAAAATATTATAACTTTAAAGTACAATGATACCATTATTTTTACTATATTGGAATAGTAGATGAAATTATGATGGAATTTTAAGGGGGTTTTTTATATGTTTAAACAATGGGAAGGCTTTAATGAAGGCCATTGGACAGAAGAAATCGATGTACGAAACTTTATACAAAAAAATTATACTTTGTACGAAGGTGATGAGAGCTTTTTAAAAGCTCCTACAGAAAGAACCAAAAATTTATGGAATAAAGCCTATGCTCTTATAGTTAAGGATATTAAAGAAGGTGTATCTGACATAGAAACTAGCAAATTTTCTAGCATAGATAACTTTGAACCTTGTTATCTTGATAAAGAAAATGAATTAATAGTAGGCTTTCAAACAGATGCTCCACTAAAAAGAATTATGAATCCCTACGGTGGAATGAGAATGGTAGAACAATCACTTGAAGAATATGGCTTTCAAATGCAAAATGGCCTTAAAGATACTTTCAGTGAATTCAGAAAAACCCATAATGAAGGTGTATTTGATGCTTACACTGAGGAAACTAAAGTGGCACGACACGTTGGACTTTTAACTGGATTACCTGATGCCTATGGCAGAGGAAGAATCATTGGCGACTATAGAAGAATATCTCTATACGGCATAAATTTCTTAATAGAGCAAAAAAAGAAAGATCTTAAAGAATTAAAAGGACATGCCACAGAAGCTCTTATAAGGCTTCGTGAAGAGGTTTCAGAACAAATAAAAGCATTGAAAAAAATTAAAAATATGGCTGCAAGTTATGGTATTGATTTATCAGAACCATCTAAAAATGCAAGGCAAGCTGTTCAAGCTGTATACTTCTCTTATCTAGCAGGTGCAAGAGAAAATAATGGTGCGGCTATGTCACTTGGAAGAACTTCATCTTTTATTGATATATATATAGAAAGAGATTTAAAAAATGGTTTGATAACAGAAGAAGAAGCTCAAGAAATCATAGATCAATTTATTATGAAATTGAGACTTGTAAGACATTTAAGAACTCCAGAATATAATGATCTATTTGCTGGAGATCCTAACTGGATAACTGAATCTATTGGTGGAGTTGGAATTAACGGAAAACCATTAGTTACTAAAACTTCTTTTAGATACTTACATACTCTAACAAACTTAGGACCAGCTCCAGAACCAAATATGACAGTTTTGTGGTCTGAAAAACTTACAGAAGAATTTAAAAAATACTGTGCTAAGATGTCAATTATAACCGACTCAATTCAATATGAAAATGATGATATAATGAGACCTATATATGGAGACGATTATGGTATAGCTTGTTGTGTTTCTGCTATGCAAATAGGTAAACAAACTCAGCTTTTCGGTGCTCGTGCTAATCTTGCAAAATCATTGCTTTACTCTATAAACGGTGGTATTGATGAGATGTGTAGAGAAAAAGATGGTAGCATAATAAAAGTTATACCAAACATCCCAAAAATGGATGATGAAATTCTCGACTACAAAAAAGTTAAAGAAAGTTATTGGAAAGTAATAGAGCAGGTAGCTGAGCTTTATGTAAATACAATGAATACAATACACTTTATGCACGATAAATATGCTTATGAATCTAGCCAAATGGCTCTTCATGATACAAATCTCCATAGATTTATGGCATTTGGTATAGCAGGATTATCTTGTATTGCAGACTCATTAAGTGCAATAAAATATGCTGAAGTTAAACCTATTAGAAATGAAGATGGTATTGCAGTAGATTTTGAAATTCAAGGAGACTTTCCTAAGTACGGAAATGACGACGATAGAGTTGATGATATAGCTGTAGAAGTAGTAAAAAAATTCTCATCGGAATTAAAGAAGCATTCAACTTATAGAGAAGCGGAACATACCTTATCAGCACTTACTATAACTTCAAATGTAGTATATGGTAAAAAGACAGGTTCAACTCCAGACGGAAGATTAAAAGGTGAAGCCCTTGCCCCTGGTGCAAATCCAATGCACGGAAGAGATTTAAATGGAGCTCTTGCTTCATTAAATTCTGTAGCTAAAATTCCTTATAGAGAATGGTGCCAAGATGGAGTTTCTAACACTTTCTCAATAGTTCCAGATGCATTAGGCAAAGAATCAGAAACTAGAATAATCAACTTAGTAAATATTTTAGACGGATATTTTGCTCAAGGAGGTTTCCACTTAAATGTTAATGTATTAAATCGTGAAACTCTAATAGATGCCATGGAAAACCCAGATAATTATCCAACACTAACTATCAGAGTATCTGGCTATGCAGTACATTTTAATAGATTAACTAAACAGCAACAATTAGAAGTTATAAAAAGAACTTTCCATGAAAAAATGTAACTAAACCTTTTAAATATTAAGGAGGGATTTTTATGACCACAGGAAGAATTCATTCTTTTGAAAGTATGGGACTTGTAGATGGTCCTGGAATAAGAAATGTAGTATTTTTTCAAGGCTGTCCACTAAGATGTGCCTTTTGCCATAATCCAGATACTTGGAACATAAATGGAGGTCATGAAATCTCCTCTGAAGAACTAATAAAAAAGATACTTCGATTCAAATCTTACTTTAAAGATAATGGTGGTGTTACCTTCTCTGGTGGAGAACCCTTGATGCAGCCTGAATTTCTAATTGAAGCAGCAAAAAAATGCAAGCAGCATCACATTCATACCACTTTAGATACCTCTGGATATGGTAATGAAAAAATCGATGAAATTTTAAAATATATGGACTTAGTACTTTTAGATATAAAGCATGTATGCCAAGATGATTATAAAAAGTTAACAGGTAAATCTATGGATAAATTTTATGAATTTATAAATCATCTTAATAACTCTAATTGCCGAGTATGGATAAGACATGTAGTTGTTCCTGGAATAACAGATTCAATAGAACACATAGAAAAATTAAAAAATATTATAAAAGTTATTCACAATGTGGATAAAGTGGAACTACTTCCTTATCATACTTTGGGAGTATATAAATATGATAAGCTCAATTATAAATACAAACTCGCTGGGATTAATCCTATGGATAGTTCTAAGTGTCTCGCTCTTCAAGAATTAGTTATAGACACAAATTAAGTATAGTACGACAAAATGGTGGCATGTAAGATTACTAGGCTAACGCATATATGTATCATTGAGAAATCTTCAGTTCATAGAGTAGTACTAAAGGCTGCTTTATTTAAAAATTCTACCCCGCTCCATCCCACGTCCTGTGGGGGAGCTGGCTGTGCTCGTCCTTGAGCACAATTACGAATTTTTAAAACAGCAGCCTTAAGTACTACTAGTTATTCCTTCAAAATTTCTTCAATTGATACATATATGCTGGCCAGTAATCTTACATGCCTTAATTAGTTGCAACTAATAATTAATGCAGTAAGTACTAACAGGACTTCAAAAAGCAAAATGATAATTTTGCATGGCGTAGCCACACTGTAAAGTTACTAAGTAAGTATTATTGAGTAAAACTTAAAAAAATTACTATAAATAAATGCGATATCATGTTGATATTTTTCAAAACTGTTTTTTAATAGTTATACATACTATATAACTATTTCTAAGGAGTAAAACTCCTAATAATTCTTTTAATAAACTTCACTTGGAGTTATAAATCTCCTCTAAAATCTAGGATTCTTCTTATATAACTTAATTAATTGTAATCAGGAGGTACTAGCATAAATTCAACAGGCTACGCCTAAAACCCTGTCACCCTATCGGGTTAAACCGCTATGCGCTTTTTTAATAAGACAATTGATATAATTCTTACACTGATCATTAAATTAACTATAGTATAAATAGTTATTACTATTAAAGTTGTTAATATATGTTTTGTATAAGCAATAGCGGCCTTAATTTACCAACTTTAAGGTACTAAAAGTTAGAAAGTATATAATTCATTAAGAGAATTTTGAGCAAGTTCTAGAAGTTCTTAGTTTGTGAATTTGAAAA
>JAYFRK010000637.1:0-2321 GCA_034925975.1 Clostridium sp. | reverse complement strand
AATGAAAGAATAAAAAACTTATCTGCTGTAATTAGTAAGACTACAAAGAACTTAGAACAGTTAAAAGAAAAATTACTTAAATTAAATGCTGAAAAAGCAAATGAAAGATTATATTTAGAAGAACTAGTATCCAATCAGAATATGGTTCAAGATAGAATATGGAAGTATGAAACTATAATTAATGATAAAAATAAAGCTGTTGCAAATATGTTTGAAGCAGTAAAAAAAGCAAAAGACTATGAAGTAGAATTATTAAGTAAAATTAGTCAAAGTAAAAACTAAATTAATATAATGAAAAATGACATTGTAAGTTTAGAAAATAAGCTTCAAGAACTTAAGATATCAAGTGAAGCACATGCTAATTCTATTAAAATAAACTATACAACTAAAAACATGCTTAATAGTGAAATTATAAGCATGGAAAGTAAGATTTTAGAGTATGAAGAGCAAATAAAAAAATATAAGAAGGAAATTGGAATTAAACATAAAAAACTTATAAATGATGAAAAGAAACTTAAAGAGTTATCTTTAGTATATAACAAGACAGAAGCTAACTGTAATGCTTTAATCAACTTAGAAAAATATCATGAAGGATATAATAAAGCTGTAAAAGTACTAATGCAGCATATAGATGATGGGAAAATTACAGAGGCAATAGGAAAAGCGTGTATATTAGGAGAAATATTGAAAGTAGATAAAAATTTTGAGACTGCTATTGAAATTACACTGGGTCCAGCTATATCCAATATAATCACTCTTGATGAGAATATTGCCAAGAGATTAATTAAATATTTAAAGGACAATACTATAGGAAGAGCTACTTTTTTACCACTTACTATTATAAAAGGTAAAAAAATATCTGTACCAGCAAAGGTAAAAGAAGTAAATGGATATATAGGTGTAGCAAGTGAGCTTATAACATTTGATGAGAAGTACACTAATATTATAGAATATACGCTAGGTAGAACTATAGTTTCGGAAAATATGGATAGTGCACTACTTATAGCCCGCCAAACCAATTACAATTTTAAAATAGTAACACTAACAGGTGAAGTAGTGAATCCAGGGGGAGCTCTAACAGGAGGAAGCATATATAATAAGAGTTCAAATATAATAGGCAGAAAAAGGGAAATAGAAGAGCTGCAAATTAAGCTACAAAGTTATGAGAAAGATATAAAGAGTTTGAATGATATCATAATAAAAAATAAAAATGATATAAAGTGCATGGATGATCTTTGTTTAAACCTAAAAGACGAAATTCATTATGAAAATATTGAAAAGACGAAAATTAATGAAAAGATAAATAGTATTGATAATGAAACAGAAAAGTTAAAAAGAAATTTAGAAACGGCAAACAATGAAATTTTATTAATTAAGGAAAATCTAGAGTTTAATGCAAAAGATCTTAATGAAATTCAAAATAAAATTGATGAATTAGTTAAGCTTGAAAAAGAAAATTCTTTGAAAATCTTAAATTTAGAAGAGGGATTAAATAAGGAAAAAGAAGAAACACAAAATATAAATAATGAAATTACTAATTTTAGAATAAAAAAGGCTCAATTGGATGAAACAATTTCAAATAAGAATAAAGAACTACAAAGGTTAGAAGAAGATATAAAACAAATTAGTTTTGAAATTCAATCATTAGAATTAGAATTAGATGAATCTAATAAAGAAATAAACAAATCACAAAATAAAATTAATGAAAACGCAAATAAAATTACAGAAATTAATCAAATAATATTAGAATTTGAAGATAAGTTTAAGGATATTGATATAAAAAGAATAAAAATAAAGGAAGATATTAAAAGTAATAAAGAAAAGCTAAATAATTTAATTTTATTATGTGATAAGAATGAAAAGTCTAAAAACAATCTTCAAATATCTCTTGCAAGGCATGAATCAGAAAGAGATACTTGCTATAATAAGTTAAATGAGGAAATGGAACTAACTTATGCAGAAGCCATAGAGATTAAACTTCAAGATGAAGATATGGATCAGTGTAAAAAAGATATTGTGACGTATAAAAATGAAATATCAAGGTTAGGTATAGTCAATTTAGGAGCTATAGAAGAATATAAAGAACTATTAGAAAAATATACATTTATGAAAATGCAAAAAGAAGATTTAATTAAGGCCAAGGAAGAATTAATTAATGTTGTCAAAGAAATGACAGAAAAGATGAGAGCTGTATTTAATGAGAACTTCAATAAGTTGAGAATCAATTTTAATGAAACTTTTAAAGAATTATTCAAAGGAGGAAATGCTGATTTAATATTAGAAGAAGGAGATGAGCTCACAGCGAATATAGAAATAAATGT
>JAYFRK010000431.1:0-3659 GCA_034925975.1 Clostridium sp. | reverse complement strand
TTACCTTTTACATCATCATTAAGAGGTTTTTCAGTTCTGCAAACTATTATATCTGGTTGAATACCTATACTCCTTAATTCCTTAACAGAATGCTGAGTAGGCTTTGTTTTTAGCTCACCGGCTTTTCCCAAATATGGTATTAATGTCACATGAATGAAGCAAACATTTTCTCTGCCAACTTCATATTTTATTTGTCTTATGGACTCTAGGAAAGGCAGTGATTCAATATCTCCAACTGTTCCTCCTATTTCTGTTATAACCACATCTATTTCTTTTTCTTTAGCCACTCTGTATACTCTTTCTTTAAGTTCATTTGTTATGTGTGGAATTACCTGAACTGTTCCTCCAAGATAATCCCCACGTCTCTCTTTCGACAATACAGACCAATATACTCTTCCTGTTGTAACATTGTTATTTTGGCTTAAATTTTCATCTATAAATCTCTCATAATGACCCAAATCTAAATCTGTTTCTGCTCCATCATCAGTTACAAATACTTCTCCGTGTTGATAAGGGCTCATAGTGCCTGGATCAACATTTAGATAAGGATCAAATTTCTGTATAGAAACCTTAAGTCCTCTATTTTTTAATAATCTTCCAAGTGAAGCTGCTGTTATTCCTTTTCCTAATGAAGAGACAACTCCTCCAGTTACAAATACATATTTAGTGCTCAAAAAAATTCCTCCTTCGATATATGTAAAAACTATTGACAAATAATTTATTATTGACTATAATAGAAATTACCCTATAAAATGCTATATTTGTGTCTAAAAACATAATATTTATAATATCACACTTTTTTGTCTTATGCTAGACTTTTTTTGACATGTTTTTAATTTCTTTTTTGTCCTATTCTCCAATTTCTTTTTCCACTTGGAAATATACCTGTCTAAATTCATTATTTATAAGGAATTTTTCTTGTGCTTTTCTTATATTATAATTAACAACCCTCTTATTATTTATGTAAAAATCTCTATTTATTTTCTCCATATCATCACAGTTGTACTTTTTTAATAATAAAAATAGTAGATACTTACATTCTCTATCCTTTAATATTTTATATAAATCTTCCTTCTTTATCCCTTTCATTGAACATATTATATCTATTATTTTTTCATATTTGTCTGATCTAAACATAAAATCACCTCATTTGTAATTATTATCCACTTACATTTTAATTAAACTCCTTTTTTATATATAAAATAAAAAAAGAAGAATGAAAATCTTCTTTTCACTCTTCCTTAAAACTTAATTATTACTTATAAATTTATTCTATATAGCTTTTATACCAATCTTTAGAGTAGTCTTCAATGGCGATTGGCCACTTAGACTCATGTCATAATCTACTGACACTTTTCCTCCATTTTCATTTATATCTATATCCAGCTTTTTTGTCTGTACTGCTAATTCTAAGGTTCCATATGGAGTATTATACATAGATATATTTTTATAACTGTCCTTAAATTCAACTCTAGCGTTAGTTGTTCCCATTCTTATTAAACTGAATTCATTTGGTTTAATCTTTATAGTTGTAGTAGTGCCAGCCATTCCAGATAACTCTGTTTCTTCATAAATAGCATAATAGCAATCATTTTTTTTGTAAAATTTCCCTTGAGTAACAATCTCTATAGCCTCATCTTCATTTCCCAATTGCTTACTTGCTACAGATATAATTGCCTTTTTACTCATACATTTTCCTCTCCCTAGCTTATCATAAATTCTTTTAATTCATCTTCACTTGCGGGTTTTACTTCAATAGATTTATCATAAGCTTCACCATAATTTCCGTAAATAACCTTAAGCTTATCCTTATCTTTTCCTTTAGAATATCTTCCAGCAACTTTAGCCGCAAATTCTATATCTTTTTCTGAAGCCTCCCCTATTATAACTACTAAAGAACCATTAAAATCTTTAACTAAGAAACCTATATCTTTAGACTTCAGATATTTTTTTATTTCCTCTGTTTCTTCTCCAGTTCTTGTAGATATAATCTTTGCACCACTAGAAACTCTAAAATGTCTGCCTATCCTTAAAAGATCTATATCTCTTTGTTCAGGTTCTTCTTTATGTTGTATCAATTCTCTAAGTCTCATGGCAAAACCAGGCTCCGTTAACTTGCATCCTCCCGCTGGTGATGGATAATCTTTTATTCCCCATTCTTCAGCTAGCTTCATTTGAACTTTTCTACTTCTACCTGTTATATCTAGCAATTTTTCTCTATCAACCAGTCCATTAAGTTCCATTTCTGTAGGAGGTAGTGCTTTGGCACAAAGAGGTCTTAATATTTTATCAGCATAACCCGATTCTTTCTTTACTATATTTAACGAAGCTTTATTTTGAGACATAGGCCTTTGATTTAAAACTTCTCCCGTTATAATAAAATCCGCATTATACTTTTGAAGAAGATCTCCAGCATATCTCATCATCATAGCATGACAATCTATACAAGGATTCATATTCTTCCCATGCCCATGTTTAGGAGCTTTTGTCATCTCGAAATGTTCTTCTGAAAAATCTATAATTTCTAGAGGTAGGTCTATTTGTTTAGCCATCCTTATAGCATTTGAAGGTCCAAAAAAGTGTGATTTAAAGCATATACCAATAACTTCAATTTCTTGGTCCTTTATAAGCTTTGATGCCAGTATACTATCCAGTCCTCCGGATATAAGTGCCAATGCCCTTGTCATAATATTCTCCTTTCTATTCTTTTGTTACTATCTATTATTTCTTTCTACAGCAAGTTCTATAAGTTCACTTATTAAATCCCTGTATGCCTTTCCATCTGCTTGCCACATTTTTGGATACATACTTATCTTTGTGAATCCTGGTATAGTGTTTATTTCATTTAAATAAACCTCTTCAGTATCTTTATCTACTAAAAAGTCCACTCTTGACATTCCAGCACAATCTAAAATTTTATATATTTTTACAGCTTCTTGTCTTACAAATTCTAATTTATCCTCACTTAAATTTGCAGGAATTAAAAGTTTAGATTCAGCATTTGAATATTTTGCCTCATAATCATAAAATTCATTAGCAGGGATTATTTCTCCTGGTGTTGCTGCTATTGGTTCATCATTTCCAAGTACAGCTACTTCAACTTCTCTTGCATTAATTGCCTTTTCAACTAATATTTTTCTGTCATGTACTAATGCTTTTTCAAGCCCTACTTCTAATTCATTTCTATTATGAGCTTTACTTATACCAACTGATGAACCACTATTAGAAGGCTTTATGAAAACATCATAACCAAGTTTACCCTCTATAGTCTGTAATAATCTTTCTTTTTCTTTATCATATTCATGAGCATTTACAACTACATAATCTGCTTGTTTAATTCCAAAATCCTCTAGCAAGTATTTTGTGTAAACTTTGTCCATACAAACAGCAGAAGCCATAACTCCAGGTCCTACACATGGTAGTCCTACAAGTTTACATAAACCTTGTATCGTCCCATCTTCTCCATATAAACCATGCATTACTGGAAAGACTACATCTACTTCTTTATTAAAAAGAATTTCTTGTCCATTTGGTGCTTTATAGAATTCATCTTTTTCCCAGTCACCATTCTCTATTTTATCTATAGAACCTGTATATTCAAACCATTTCCCACCTTTTGTAATTCCTATTGGGTATGGATCATATTTGCTTAAGTCAAT
>JAYFRK010000654.1:0-10747 GCA_034925975.1 Clostridium sp. | reverse complement strand
TGGAAAAAAATGATGAAGGAAGGGTAGACCAGTTTTCTATAGGTTTTCCACTATGACGGTTTATATATATTTTCTCTATATTTGTACTATTACCAAAGGATCTTCTAATGTAGGAATCTTTCCTTAGATTTACAATTGCATTTTCAAATATAAAGGATAACTCTAAAAGATTGCCACCACTACTTCTCTTTATAACCTTTATGTCTTTCAAATTTGTAAGCTTTTTTGGGAATCTTTTAAGTTTTTTTGGTTTATCTGTATTTGTGTATAAAGCCATATATTCAGGTGATGTTTTAAATATTTTTTCTAAGTTTATATTTAAGTTTTCTGTTAAAGTTCTATTATCAAAGAATACATTCCATCTAAAATATGGAGATTTGTTGTCAAAAGATTTAATATTTATGTCTTTATAAAACTTTAGCCAATCTTCTTCAGAAGAGGGAAGAGGAAGTGTATCCTCTAAGTAACTTGATGTTTTAAGATATGGCTTATAATCACTATTACCATCTGCAGTAAACCAAATATCTTTGTAATTAACTCCAGTACCACAGGAGGTAGAATAGTATTTAGCATCTATTGGCTGATTATTAAAGGTCATGATAAGACCAGAAGTCTCCTTTACGGCTTGGTTAGAAATTTCTTCTGGTTTTGTATTGTTGTAAACTTGACTTTTAGTACTATCATCTACATAAAAGCCTAAGTTTGCATATCGATTTCCTAACATATCAGATATAGCGTATGTTCTTGCAGATACGGCTTGACATTTTAGAGCTTCAAGTCCTCCCCAAATAGGCATTTCAGAAGGAACTACCTTAGTAAGATAATCCTCTATACTAACTTCATTAATAAGTATAATTCCATTCTTAGTTGGATATAGTTCCAAAATACCATTGTAAGTAGGAGAAAAACTAGGATAGCCTCTAGTTATATTTGTTATAGTAAAAGGACCACCTTTTAGATAAATTCTTTCTTTAAAGGTTTTCTTTTTAGCTCCGATATTTATAAATAATTCATCCTTATGTGAGGTGAATGTTATAGTAGAATTTGCAGGAATATCTAAGGAAAATTTATTAATTAAAGTATAAAGGTTGGAGGAAGAGGTACAACTTATTTTTATATCATTATGATATATTGACTGAAAGTTTGTATCTGATATAGCAACTCTAGTATCAGAATAATCCAATGGATATATAATAAAGGTTTGTAGTTTGTTCTTGTCTATAAAGGAGTGTACATTATTTTTACCAACTATTATATCTTTACTAGAAGCAAGATGTATAGTATTGTTTTTATCAATTTTGTAGTAGACTGTTTTATTTGACAGCGATTTATCGCCAATAGCTTCTAAATCATAATAGTCATTTTTTTTAATCATAATTCTATTAGTTAAGGGTTTTACTTCTTTAATGCTATGAATTCCGAAGATATTATATCTAAAGTTAACTACTGTGTATTTATTTAATTTCAAGTTGGAAACATTAATTTTCTTAGGTTTGCCATTTATATACATTATAGAATGGGTTGGATAAGTTTTAACAAATACAGCATGAGCTATTCTTCTGGGATATAGGAGAATTAAAAAGATAACTATAACAGATAAAGATATTAAAAATTTTTTCATGGTTCTAACCTCGTTAAACTTATAATTATATTTAAATGATATCCATATAATGTAATATTTATTACAGCTTAATTCTATATAAAATAAATTTTATAATAGGGCAATTAACAAAACAATTGTAATGATATATAATATAGAGTAAGATGTAATTCGTAGAATAGATTGTAAATTTATCCACTTATTTAGGAGGGATGACAATGAAAGGAACTGTAATTGCTACATGGCTTAAGACATGTAGAAAGATATATAATGATGATGTAGTAAGTGACGCAATGAATTCTGTAGGTTGGAAATCGGGAAGAATTTTCTCACCAGCTGAAAATGTTGATGATGGTGAGGTTAGAAAAGTAATTGGATATATTGCAAAAGAGCAAGATATGCCCATAAATGAACTTTGGAGAACAATAGGAAAGGATAATATATTGTCTTTTTTTAATGATTTTCCAGCATTTTTTGATCATGAAAATCTATATTCTTTTCTTAAATCATTATTCGACATACATGTTGAAATGGTTAAAAAGTTTCCAGGAGCTAAACCTCCAATTGTAGATATTAAACCTATATCAAGTAACAAGGCTATATTTACCTATAATTCAAACAGAGAAATGTTTGATTATTGTTTAGGATTAATAGATGGAAGTGCAGAATTTTTTAAGGAAAAGCTGGAAGTTAAGGAAGTTGAAAAAAGAGAAGGGATATTGAAGCTAGAATTTACTTTTGAAAAAGAAATATTCTATAAAAAAGTATATAAATTTAATAAGTTTTTGTCATTTGGATTTATAAAGAATATTCCTGGAAAAGTTGGAGTATTTACGGCAATAATCACTGCTTTAATTAACATTCCAGTATTAGGTTTCAGTGATATTCCAAAATACATAATTGTATCTATAGTTCCAGCAGTTATATCTTATTTTGCTACAGCAATGCTAATAAGACCTAAAAATATTATTGAAGAAGAAATTAAAAAGATAAATACAAATAATTACACAGAAGATGGACAAATAGTAACAGGTGACTTCTTTGAAAACATATATGATCTTTTAAAAGATCATAGAAAAGTTGTTAGAGCTGATTTTGTCGGCTTTAAAGGTGTAACAGATGAAATGAATACTTTTGTTCGTAATATAAATATTATATCAGATTCTATGAAGAGAACATCAGAAGAAATTTCAGGGGTTGTTGAACAGGTAGCTAATGGAGCTGTAAGCCAAGCTGAAAATACACAGAACGCAGCATCCATACTTAATGGAAATATTGAAACTTTAAAAGGTATTGTTGATAGTGAGAATACTAATAAAGAAGAACTTGAAGCTGCACTTGGGAAAATTAATAATAGCTATGAAAATGTTGAAAGTACAAGTAAAAACATTGTAGATAGTCTTCAAAAATTCCAAGAGGTTAAAGATAAGGGCATACAATTAGAAGAGAAGGCAAATAATATTACAAATATTGTATCAATAGATTCTCAAATTTCAGAGCAAACAAACCTTTTAGCATTAAATGCTTCTATTGAAGCAGCCCGGGCTGGTGAAGCTGGAAGAGGATTTTCAGTAGTTGCAGAAGAAGTTAGAAAGCTTGCAGAACAAACTCAAGGAGCAGAAGAAGAAATTAATTCTAATTTAGCTCAATTTGTAAATGAAATAAATGTACTAGTAGATAGAATAGGAATACAGTATAATATACTTGAGAATGAAACTACCAACCTTGAAAAAGTTAGAGATATAAGCTTAGATGCTACAAAATCAGTTCAAACCGTTGCAGCTTCAATGATAAAAACTATAAATGAACTAGATAAAGAAGCTGATTCTATATCAAAAATATATGAAAATATTGAATCATTATCAGCTATTGCAGAAGAAAATTCTGCATCATCAGAAGAAGTTAGTGCTAATGTTTCAAATTACACTAATGAAATTATGAATTTAATTGGAAATATTGCTGAGTTTAAGAAGCTAACAGAAGAATTTAAGATGGAGTTATCTAAGTATAAGATTTAGTAATAAAGTAACTACTTACTAGGGGGAAAAGTTTATGCAGCAATTAAAAAAAGAAAAAGGTTGTGAATTGCTAGAAATATTAAAGAGGTTATCTTTGTGTCTTGCAATACCTATAGTAAGTATGATATATCCTATATTAAATAGGTATAGAGGAAATCTGCATATTTTAAAACTTCCAATAGATGATTTAATACCCTTTAGTAAGATATTTATACTACCATATGCCTCGTGGTCTCCTTTTGTAGCTACATTTTTGATTATTTTATGTATTTTAGATAAGGAAAAGTACTTTAAACTCTTATCTAGTCTAGTTATAGGAATGCTTATTTGTTATTTAATATATTATATCTATCCTACTTATGTTGAAAGACCTTTTGTAGAAAATAAGGATTTTCTAGATAAAGTTGTTTTATGGGTTTATGGAAGAGATAATCCTTATAATTGCTGGCCTAGCATACATGTTTTAAATTCTTTTCTGGTGGCCATGTATACATCTAGTTCAAAGAAGATAAATATATTAGGAAAGACTATTTGTATAACAATAGCTATACTTATAATGTTAGGAACTATGTTTGTAAAACAACATTATTTATTAGACGTGGTAGCAGGCATAGCATTAGGAAGTGGCTTATATTTTGGATTAGAAGTGTTTGTAAATTATGTTTTAAGAGATAAGATTAAAGAAAAAGTAAAAACCTTAGCAGAATAATCTGCTAAGGTTTTTTGTTGGATTTTATATACCTCTTAAATCAAAATCGGGGATAAAGCTTTCAGATGCAGTTCCTTCTTCCTGAATAAAGGCGTTAGTTATCCCAAGAGATACACAATAATTTATAAGAGTCTCATAATGTTTAGAGTTTACAGGACGATTAATTTCCGGGTATTTATATACTTTATGAGTCGGTGTATATTGATTCATAATACTAATAAAAATTGAATCTCCAAATGTATTATATAGATAATCTATTATTTTTTTTGAATCAAAAAGAAGTCCAGGAAGCAGCATGTGCCTTACTATAACTCCTTTTTTCATCAATCCATTTTCATAAAATTCAGCTTTGCCAACCTGTGAAAACATCTCATTAATTGCTTTTGAAGCTTTCTCAAAGTAACCAGGAGCATTAGAATATTTTATGGCATATTTATCTTTATAATATTTAAGATCTGGGAGATATATATCTATGTGTCCTTTTAATAATCTAATAGTCTCTATGTTTTCATAACTATTTGTATTATATACAATTGGAATTTTTAATCCATTAAGCTTTGATAGCTTTAGAGCTTCAATTATTTGAGGGACAAAGTGAGTAGGAGTAACCAAATTTATATTATGGGCGCCTCTGCGCTGTTGCTCTAAGAAAATTTCACTTAGTCTTTCAATAGAAATTTCTTTGCCTATACCATCGGTACTTATAACATGATTCTGACAAAAAATGCATTTAAGGTTGCAATTTGAAAAAAACACTGTTCCAGAACCATTCTTTCCAGAGATACAAGGCTCTTCCCAATGATGGAGAGAAACTCTGGCAACCTTTAAATTTTGCGAAGAGTTACAAAAACCAACCTGTCCATTTAATCTATTTACATTACAATTTCTGGGGCAAAGAGAGCAGTTATCTAGCATAAATTCACATCCTTCATTAGTACATCCTAATGTTAAATTTAATCTTAATTATTAAGACTGTCAACTATTTAAGGATAATAGAGTTTATTACTTTGATCTTTCTTTTAATCTAAAAATAATACATTGAAGTATAAAAACTAGACTAATTGCACCAAACGCCGGATAAACATAACTTATTAACTTTACAAAACCTAATCTAGATATTGGTATTGTAAGCAGCATTAAGAATATAACACCTACTTTATATGGAATCTTAAATGTATTTTCTAAAGTCTTACTTAGACTGTATATGTCAGAAACTTGTGTTGAGAACATTTCAAGCCACATAATTCCAAGAAGCATTATTTGGAGTAAAGGACCAAATCTATGAGCTATATAAAGTAATGGAATATCATATTTATAGATATTGGGAACACTAAGCAGAAGCATAAAATTAATCATAATTGCTAAAATTGTAAGCCCAATAGCACCTAAAACTATACCAGTTTTTAAGGATTTCTTATTCTTAATTTCGCTGCTTAATGGTACAAGAACTCCACTGCAGGATAATATATTAAATCCACCATATAATAAACATGATATAAACCAAGTGTTTTTATGCGCAGGAATAGCTTTAAAATAAGAAATACTAACTATTTCTTTAGATAAAGATATAAATAAAATGAAAATAGTAGTAACTATAATTACTAAGCATGGAACTACAAGGGAATTTACTTCAATAAGACCATTTGTATTTCTTAGGAGCACAAATACCGACATAGAGCACATTAAAACAGTACCTAACCATCTTGAAACATGGAAATACTGGCTGACTAATGCTCCACTTCCAGCTAATATTATGGAAGCACTACAAAGCCAAAAAAAGCATGTTACTATGTCAATAACTTGTCCTAAAAAACCGGGACTTACTATCTTAACATATTCATTATAGGATTTTAGATTATATTTTTTAGTTATATGTATAACATTAAAACCCATAAAAATATATACTCCCATACATATTAAGATTCCTATAAAGCTTTTGTAACCATATCTAGTGAAAAACAAAGTTATTTCTTCACCAGAAGATAAACCAGCTCCTACTATAGTACCGATAAATACAGCTGCTAACTGAAAAGTTAGGCTTAAGTTCCTCTTCAAGATAATACCTCCATTATATTGATAATAAGTTTCTTTTTATAAATATATAAAATTTATTAAAAATAATGATTATATAAATTAAATTTTTGTTTAGTGGGAAAATATATTTGGGTAATATTATTTTGAAGTATAAATTATAAAGATAGGTGATAAACGCCATGAAAAAGTATATAAGCTGTATTTTGAGTATTGCTATGATATTCCTGTTTATAGGATGTACACAAAAGAAGGCTGAAAATGTTAGGGAAAAAGATAGGTTTGATATTAAAGAAGCAAATAAAATTGTAGATGCTTATATTAAAAGTATTACAGATGAAAAATATGATGAAGCTTCTAGACTGTTAACAGAGAAAGTCAAAAGTAATACTGGTGAAATTAAACCAAATGATTTAAAAATTAAAGGTTATAAAACAGAAGAAATGACTGAAAGCGGAGGAGAGGGAAGCTTTAGAGTAAAAGTTGTAAAATCAAATGCAAGTAATCCAGAAACTCAAGTGTTAGATTATAGAATTAAAGTAATTAAGGATGGTATAGATTATAAAATAAATGAGATTAAAACCTCAAATTTTAAAGAGGCATTTAAGGATTTTGATTCAATAAGAATAAGAAAAGAAAACTCTGTTGAGACTTATTTGGTAACTAAATTTGATGGACTTCCTAAATATGCATATTCTAAAGATGATAATGCAAAAATGAAAAGTCAGGTAATACCTAAAGATAATTACGGCATTATAACTCTAGACTATACAGGAGATCTAATAGCATTATCTACTATTGGTAGCAATAATACATTTGTTGGGATTTTAACTTTTGATGATGCAGTATCTACACAAGGAGGAGCTGGAGGATCTAAAAAAGGTGGAGGAGATCAAGGAGATCAACAAGGAGGAAAAGATCAACAAGGTGGTGCAGAAGGTAAGAATTTAAAGGAAAAACCAATAGGTAAAGAATTAATATCCTGCGATATTATAGAAAATGGGAAATTAGAGAATATGGTATTTTCTAAAGACGAAAAACTTTTAGCAGTCCAATATACTAAGGGAAATAATAAAAGCATTAAAGTCTACAATGTAGGAAGTGGAGATCTTATAAAAACAAAGTTTGAAGAAGAATATCCTTTAGGAAAAGTAGATGTAATCTTTATGAGATTTGAAAAAGAAAA
Source organism: Clostridium sp. (assembly GCA_034925975.1). Lineage (GTDB taxonomy): Bacteria > Bacillota > Clostridia > Clostridiales > Clostridiaceae > Clostridium_H. Next base: position 3,203 of record JAYFRK010000654.1, on the reverse strand, counting down.
AATGCTTTATAGAGTACTTCCTAAAAATGAACAGGATAAAAACAATGAGTATGTAGGTGATTGGGAATTAGATCTTAAAAGTTTTAAAATAAAAAAAGCTGAGTAAAATTTTAAATAAAAGTGCCTATAGTGTATAATAACTATGGGCATTTTTTATTATAAATCAGGTGTTCTGGTGTAGAGTTTCAATTAAATGGAGTATGGAAATATATCAAAAGTGGCGAAAGAGCTTTTTTATAGTAAGGAGATATAAATGAAAGAGAATTGGGGAAATAAAAGATATTATAGTTTAAATTACTTTTTGAGACAAAATTTTGGAGAAAAAGTATTTAAAATATCCTTAGATGCGGGTTTTTCTTGTCCTAATAGAGATGGAACAATAAGTAACGGTGGATGTATATCTTGCAGTGAAAGAGGCTCAGGAGATTTTGCTGGGGACAGAAATTTCTCTATAGATAGTCAATTTAACGATATAAAAGCTGTAATGAAGAAAAAGTGGAAGAGTGGTAAATATATAGCTTATTTTCAAGCTTACACAAATACTTATGGGAGTATAGAAGAGTTGAGAAGTAAGTATGAAGAAGCTATAAATCAAGAAGGAGTAGTTGCTCTTGCAATAGCCACCAGACCAGATTGTTTAGATGACAATGTAATAGAATTAATAGAGGAATTTAGCCATAAAGTTTATACTTGGGTGGAATTAGGACTTCAAACCATAAATGAAAATACTGCAAAGTTAATAAATAGAGGATATAAGCTTTGTGTATTTGAAGATGCATTAGATAGACTTAGAAATAAAAATATAGATGTTGTAGTGCACACTATATTTGGGCTTCCAGGTGAATCAAAGGAAGAAATGCTTGATACTATTAAGTATCTAAGTAATAAAGATATACAAGGGATAAAGTTACATCTGCTTCATTTATTAAAAGGTACTCCCTTAGTTAAACTTTATGAGCAAGGTAAGTTAAAATTTTTAGAGCAGAACGAATATATAGATTTAATATGCGAAGCAATAACACTACTTCCACAAAATGTAGTAATACATAGGTTAACGGGAGATGCTCCAAGAAGTTTATTGATAGGGCCAATGTGGAGTCTTAAAAAATGGGAAGTATTAAATGCTATTGATAATAAGTTAGAGAGAGAAGGCTTATATCAGGGAAAAAATTATAAAAAATAGAGGTTGTCTCAAAATAATTTTTAAGAATTATTTTGAGACAGCCTCTTAAATGGCATCCTTTATAAGTTCTGAATATTCATGTACGTATCTATCCGCAATACTTGATATATCATCCATTTGATGTTTAGAATTTTCATCATGAATTCCTATAACTTTCATTCCAGCTGATTTAGCACCTATAACTGCAGGAAGTATGTCTTCAAAAACCATGCATTCTTTAGGAGAAACCCCTAATCTTTCTGCTGCAAGGAGGTATACATCAGGAAATTGCTTACCTCTTGATACTTCATCTGTTGTTGTAATTGCATCGAAGTAATGGTAAATCCCATTTTCCTTTAGCGCTGTTTCTAAGAGCAATCGGCAATTGCTTGTAGCTAGTCCTATTTTTATGCCTGATGATTTTAATATGTTCAAATAATTTTTTGCACCTGGCTTAAGTTTAACTCTATTTTTGTATTCTTCGAAAGCCATGTTGTTCCATTCATCACATATTTCCTGAATACTATCAGACAGACCGAATCTCTTTTTAAAATATACAGCTGTTTCTTCAAAGCTTAGATGCTCTATTTCTTCCTTTAGGTTGTCAGGGCACTCTATATTTCTTTTTGCAAGAAAGTCTATATTTATTTTGATCCATACCCAGATTGAGTCAATCAAGGTTCCATCCATATCAAATATGGCTCCTTTTATATTGTTTAACATTAGATACACCTCGTCTAGTATATTAGTTTCTGGATCTGTTTTAAATGAATGTTGATTTTTACATTCATTTAAAACTTTCCATTAGTACGTTAGGCTGTTTTAAAGATTGTTGAGTTCATTATAATAAGAAATTATAATTCTTATTTAGTATAACTATTGTAGCATTAAGAACTTTCATTTGTCTGAGCTGCGCGAGTTAATGAAAGTTTAGCTACAATTGCTATACTAAATTTAGAATTATTTTCGATATTATACGAAATCAACAATCTCTTAAAACATGGCCTAGTTTTTGCAAATTAAGGCAACGGATAATATTATATAACATTATACAATATTATACACTAAAATTGAAGTAATAGATCCGAGAAAACTTCCAGCTAGTACATCTGTAGGATAATGAACTCCAAGATACATCCTAGATATTCCCACCAAGCAAGCAAGAATAATACTTATAATTGCTATATTATGGTAAAGCAAAGCTGTAGAAATTGCCATAGAAAAAGCAGCTGTAGTATGGCCAGAAGGAAAAGAATAGTCATCTATTCCGATTTTTTTTATATTGAGATTACTTAATTTTAAAAAAGGTCTAATTCTATTAACTGAAGTTTTAATTAAGTTAGATATTAAAGTCGTAACTATTAAAGTTATAGAAGTATTAATTCCTAGTGCATGTACAATCTTATTATTATTTAATAAAGTTGCTAAGCAAAATAATATGGAAAAACCTACAGACCCTAAATAAGTTATAGGAGGCATAATAAAGTCTAATGTTCTACACTTCATAGAAGTATTAACTAATTTTAACAATGTTCTATCTCTATCGAGAATTTTCTTTAGTATAGTATTCAAAATGATACCCCCTCAAAAATCATCAATACAATTTTAACATATTTATTTAATGTATTATAGTACACATAATTTGGTTTTTATATTAATTCTATAAGGCAAATTTTAATAATACTTTAAGTAAATGTTAAATTATAAGTTTTAATTTAGAGGGGATTTAAGGAGGAGGTCATATTAAAAATCTCTAAGGAAAATTTGAATTTTCTCTTTGTTATTGAAATCTTCTGTGGAGTTTAAGTCTAGCTTTTCTAGAATATTTTTCATCCACTTATTATCTAGGGAAACTGAAATCTCTGAGTCTTCAGCGAATTTATCCAGAAAGTCCTTTCCCTTTTCCTTTGGAATAATTACCTTAGGTCCACCAACACATCCGCCAACGCATCCCATACCTTCAATAAAATTTGCATCTAATTCTTTATTTTTTAGTTTAGTTAGAATTTCTCTGCAATCCTTTACTCCATTCCCTTGAATG
>JAYFRK010000265.1:0-4957 GCA_034925975.1 Clostridium sp. | reverse complement strand
GAAGAGCTTTCATTACATCTTCAGCAGTCATTGTGTCATTAACACGTATTTTATTGCGACCTACAAGATTGTATAGTGAATATTCAGGTTGACTAGAAGCGTTTTGTGTATATGTAAGTACATCTTTTGGTTGCCTATTCTCAGCAAGTAGTAGTGCAGTTAAAAGTTTTGTAGTGCTTGCTGGATACATTGGAGATACATCTGCATCTTTAGCGTATATAATTTCTCCAGTAGCAGCATCAAGTACTATAGCTGATTTACCATAAATTCTTGGTAGGTCTGCATTTGCAGCAAGAACTGTGGTAGAAAATGAAAATAAGAAAAATAGTGTTAGAATTAAAGTTGAAAATTTACGTCTCAAAATTCATCTCTCCCAATTTTAAAATTTTGAATCTAGATTTAAATACGATTTTAGTATAACATTTTAATATAGTTATAACAACAGGAAAAAGAAGTGTATACGAATTTAGGAGGCGCATAAAATGGAGCAAATTAAGAAAATATTTCAGAATAGGAAAGCTAAACCTATTGGAAGATTTAATACTAGTGCAGTAATGATTTTACTATTAGAAGAAGATAATGAATTATATATATTATTTGAAAAAAGAGCTTTGACTTTAAGAAAGCAGCCAGGTGATATATCACTACCAGGAGGGGCTATAGAGGAAGGGGAAAGACCTAGAGATGCAGCTATAAGAGAGACAGAGGAAGAATTAAATGTTATGGGAGAGGACATAGAATTTTTAGGGAGTATGGATTATTTTATAAGTCCATATAGTACAATTATATTTCCCTTTGTGGGAAAAATTAAAGCACAGACTATTACTCCAAACAAAGATGAAGTGGATCATGTTTTTAAAGTACCATTGAAATTTTTTTTAGAAAACGAACCAATTGTGCATGAAGTGGAGTTAAAACCATATTTTAAAGAAGATTATCCATATGATCTTATATATGGCGGAAAGAACTACAATTTTAGCACTAGAAAATATGATCAATATTTCTACATATATAATGATTATGTAATCTGGGGATTTACTGCCCAAGTTATTAAAAGCTTTATAGATATAATTAAGGAAAAAGTATTTTTCATAGAAAAGTAGAGACTAAATTTAAACAGAAATAAGTTCATAAACAGAGTTCTTGGCTTCAGAGGGAGTTTTTACTCCCTCTGAAGCTGAGAAATCGTTATCCAGGGACGTAGCCGCTCTTTACTCCCACTTTGAAGAAGATGGGAGTATTAGAGCGGAGAGTCATCGGATAAAAAGTTAATGTAAGGGTACATTATATAGTAACAGAATTTAATGGATAAAGCTAACTAAACAAGGAGCGTTTTTATGAGAAATAATATTTTAAAAGCAGCCTCTAAGGTTCTGTTAATATGTACTTTTTCAATAATATTAAATAGTTTATATACAGACATTTGCCCAAAAGCAATTTGTTTACAAGAGAATATCTCTAGTGTAGATGATAATTTAATTGAGAGAATTTTGAGGAGCAGAAGTGATTTATTTGGAGAAATATTAAACAATCCAGATAAGTATGAAGTTCAGATAATGTATACTCAAATTGATAGAGATAAAAGTGATAGAATTAAATTTAATACCTTTAGATACAATGTGGATAAGGATAAATATTTTTATCCTGCCAGTTCAGTTAAATTGTCAGCTTGTGCTTTAGCTTTAGAAAAATTAAATAACTTAAATATAAATAAATATACACCATTAAAAATAGGAAAAGAACGGAGTTCACAAACCCAAGTAAAGTATGATTTTAGCTCTAGTAATAGTTGTCCTTCTATTGCTAACTATATAAAGAAGGTTCTAGTAATCAGTGATAATGAAGGTTTTGACAGATTATACGAATTTCTAGGACAGGAATATTATAATGAAACTTTATGGGAAAAGGGATATAAGGATACTTTAATACTCCATAGATTAGAAAATGTAATGAATGATGAAGAGAACAGGTATACCAATTCATTTACCTTTTACAGAAATAAGGATATAATTTATCAACAACCTGTGGACTATAATTCAAAAAACTATTCAAATAATCTAAAGACATTAACTAAAGGCAAAGGGTATTACAATGGAAAGACATTTATAGAATCTCCTAAGGATTTTTCAAAAAGTAATTATTTTTCAATGGAATGCCTTCAAGGGATAATAAAAGCTATAATATTTCCAGAAACCATACCAGAAGGGGAAAGATTCAATCTTAAAGAAGAGGATTATAAATTTTTAAGGAGGTATATGTCTATGCTTCCTAGGGAATGTGATAATCCTAAATGCAATTTTAAAGATAGCTATGTTAAATATTTTATGTTTGGGGATAGCAATGGTACTATTCCGGATAATATTAAAATATATAATAAAAGCGGATGTGCATATGGCTATTTAATAGATAATGCATACATAATTGATAAAACTAAAGGTATTGAATTCATGTTAACCAGTGTAATTTACACAAATAGTAATGAGATTTTTAACGACAATAAGTATGAGTATAATAATATAGGAATTCCTTTTTTATCAAACTTAGGAAAAGTAATATATGAATATGAGGCTAATGGGAGAAATATATAAAGCTAACCCAATTAAGGATTAGCTTTTTCAATTTTTTTACTACGAGAACCAACTGCTATTATGGAGATTACTTCTACAGCTACATATATAAAAAAGTAAATCATATTTACCAAGCCTCTAGCATAAAAAAACTTTAGATAGACAAACACTATCAATGAGATTATAGTCCAAACTCCCGATAAGTTTGCCATATTTGAATTTCTAAAACGCCATTCTTCTGGATTTTTCATTTTTCCAATTATTTTATCTCTGGATTCACCTTCAGAACTGGTTTTTATAACTAAAGATTTAAAGTATAAAAAAAATGCAGCTGCAATTAAGGCCATACCTAAAAATACATAAGATAGAGAACTACTTGTAAAATACATAATGCAACACCTCTTATAAATTTTTAATATTAGTATCTCTCAAAAATTTGTAGCTATGCCTTTTATCAGATTTAATCCTTTTTAGCTAAAGTTGAGAAAACAGTAACTTGATAAAAATTTTTATAAAGTCTAATATATTGTATAGAAGTAAAAAAGACTACTATTAATAACTGAGGAGGGGTAAAAATGGACAAAATACATAATTGGCATAATGAGACTATTGGTAAAAAGGTAGTAGAGGCATTAAGAAAGAATTGTTTTGACGCAATATATATGACAAGCAAAGAAGAAGCAGCAGATTATATTTTAAAGAATGTAAAAAGTGGAGATAGCGTAGGCTTTGGAGGTTCAGCAACTATAAAAGCACTAGATATCCAAGACAAAATAAAACAAATGGGAGCTAAAATATTAGATCATGCTGCACCTGAACTCTCTCCAGAAGAAAAAATGCAAGTGAAAAGAGAACAGCTAATAAGTGATTTATTTTTGTGCAGTAGTAATGCTATTACATTAAATGGAGAACTAGTAAATGTAGATGGAGCAGGAAATAGGGTAGCTGCCATGACTTTTGGGCCTAAAAAAGTAATAGTTGTTGTTGGAACCAACAAAATATGTAAAGATGAAGAGGCTGCTTTTGAAAGAATAAAAATGGAAGCTGCGCCTATGAATACTAAGAGATTAGGACTATCTACACCATGTGCTGCAACTGGCATATGTATGGATTGTAAATCAGAAGACAGAATTTGTAGAGCTTATTCAGTTTTGAAGAAAATGCCAATGAATGCAGATATAACAGTTATTATAGTTGGAGAAAGTTTAGGGTTTTAAGATAATATAATAGTAGGTATACAGTTTTATCCGATGACTACCCACTCTAATACTCCCGTCGCACTCTGTGAAAGCGATTCGCACCAAATCAAAGATATGGACTCTCTGCTTTTCTTCAAAGTGGGAGTAAAGAGCGGCTACGTCCCTGGATAACGATTTCTAAGCTTCAGTGGGAGTAAAAACTCCCGCTGAAGCCAAGAACTCTGTTTATAGCCATATAAGTTACTAAGGTATTTATGTGCTTATAAGTTTATTTTTTGAAAATATAAGTATCTAACATACAAAATAGAAAAAAGTATTTAAATTTGGTAGTATGTGGTATATAATATACTTACGAGATAACATTGCGGGAGGTAGATTATATGTCTAGGTGCACATTTTTATCTACTCATAGTAATAAAGTAATATGCTTTAGAGAATGTCCATTCTATGATTGTCAAGAAAATGAGGGGATTTGTCCTTTTGAATCTGTAACTAAGGACAAGATGTTAAATTCAAGTATGTTTTATGAATACGATTTAATAGAAAATGATAGCATAACATTGTTAGAAGAACTGTATGAAAACAATAAGTATCTAAAAATTCTTCAAGCTTAAATAATAGACATAGTTTAGTTAGTTACACTTCCTTTAAGTTAACAAAGAGGTTGTCTTGAAATGAGTTTATAAAAGTTCATTTCAAGACAACCTCTTAATTTTACACTATTCTATTCATATATATCTGAGTATCTGTTAAGTAAGTCATGTTTTAGATTCCAAAGGTTTTTAGAAAGGTCTACATAATATGTATGAGGATTTTCAAATCTCAAAACCTCATCCCAAAGTTTACTAGTTTCTTGCTTAACATAGTCTTGAATGTCTTTTACGCTTGGAGTTTTATAGCAAGGGTTACCTTTATCAAATATTTGTACCATTAATTCTTTAGCATAATAGTTATTTAATTTTTTCTTTTTCCAAGTATGAATAGGGTCAAATATTTCAAGAGGCTTACTATCATCTATTATTTCATCATGAAGGCATATTAAATCCGCTATAGCTTTATCTGAACATTTATCAAATAATCTATATATCTTTTTAAATCCAGGATTTGTGATTTTTTCTTCATTTTCGCTTATTTTTATTTTTGGTATAATTTCTCCCTCTTCTTCAATAGCTGCTAGTTTATACACGCCGC
>JAYFRK010000377.1:0-8705 GCA_034925975.1 Clostridium sp. | reverse complement strand
ATATGTTAGGTGCAACTAAAGTTAAAGTTGCAAACTTACTTCCAGCTATATTTTTACCTATCTTATATCAAATAGGAATTGTTATATTTAAATAAGAATGCATTTATTATAGTGCATTCTTATTTTGCTTAAAGCTATATTATATTTAAGGGCTTTTTGATAAAATGTATAAAGGATATGGATTTTGTAAACATAATAGAATAAGTCTATGTTTTAAAATGGCTTTAATATATTAGGAAAAGTTTTTAATAGAAAGGTAGAAGAAAATGAACAAAATAATACCTATAGAGAAAAATGGAGAATACATAGTTAAAATTACAGGACTAGGATTTGAAGGTGAAGGAGTAGCTAAAATAGAAGACTATACAATTTTTATAGATGGTGCTTTAATTGGAGAGAGGGCTAAAATTAAAATTGTAAAACTAAAGAAAAGTTTTGCTTTTGGGAAACTATTAGAAGTTATTGAGCCGGCTAAGGAGAGAAGAGAGCCTGTTTGCGGCATTTATAAAAGATGTGGAGGTTGTAGACTTCAACATTTAAGCTATGAAGGTCAACTAGATTTTAAGAAAAATAGAGTTAAAGATGTACTTGAAAGAATAGGAAAACTTAAGATTAGTGACCAAGTGCCAGTAACTAGTGACAAGGCACCATTAACTGGTAGTTTGTTGTCGGTTTCTGGTAAAGAAAAAGGGGCTATTTTGCATGATACTATTGGTATGGAAAATCCCTATAGATATAGGAATAAGGTTCAACTTCCTGTAGGAGAAGAAAACGGAGAAATAAAGATAGGTTTCTATGCTCCAAGAAGCCATAATATAATTGATATGGATACTTGTTATATACAAGATGAAATAGGTGATAGAGTAGTATCACTGACTAAAGAATGGATGAAAAAGTATAACATTAAAGCTTATAATGAAGCATTAGACGAAGGAATTATAAGACATATAATGATAAGAAGAGGTTTTATTACAAAGGAAATAATGATAGTTATAGTAACTAGAAAAAGACAGTTACCATTCAGTGAAGAATTTGTAGAAATGATTAGAGAGAATATAGATGGCGTAGCTAGCATAATACAAAATATAAATACCAAGAAGACTAATGTTATACTAGGACATGAATCTATAACTTTATATGGTGAAGATCATATAAGTGACTATATTGGAAAATTTAAATTTAACATATCTCCATTATCTTTCTTTCAAGTTAATCCAATGCAAACTGAGGTGCTTTACAATAAAGCATTGGAATATGCGGGTTTAACTGGTAATGAAGTAGTTTTCGATGCATATTGTGGTACGGGAACTATTTCACTATTTTTATCTCAAAGGGCTAAAAAGGTATATGGGGTAGAAATAGTAGAACAGGCTATAGAAAATGCTAAGGTTAATGCTAAGGAAAATAAGGTAGATAATGTTGAGTTTATAGTTGGTAAATCTGAGGAAGTAATACCTGAATTAATTAATAAGGGCATAAAAGCCGATGTAGTGGTTGTAGACCCACCAAGAAAGGGCTGCGAAAAGTCTCTATTAGAAGCTATAGGCAGCATGAAACCAGAAAGAATAGTTTATGTGTCCTGTGATCCAGGAACTCTTGCAAGAGATTTAGCTATTTTAGAAAGGGAAGGATATAGGACAGTGGAAGTGCAGCCAGTGGATATGTTTCCTCAGACGAGCCATGTAGAGTGCTGTGTGTTGCTAAAAAAAGCTGAAAAATAAATGGATGACTCCGAGAATCTGTAATAGATTTTCGGAGTTCCATCTGCTTTAACTTCTATACGTTCAACAAATCTGTTTAGGACTTCTGGGGTAAGTTCTTTTAAGTCAATTATTTTTTCTTTTAATCCGTCTAATTCATTTAGGAGATTTGTGCTAAATTTTTCAGCAATAAGTGTTTTATATTCTTGTTCTTTTTCAGTAAGTTCCTTAATTCTAAAATCTATTGAGGATTTGAAAGTATCATAATCTTCTTTTGAAATTTCATCATTTATGAACTTACTTAATGCTTTATTTTTTTTACTCGTTAAGCTCTCTATTTCTTTAGAGTAATTCTTAAGTTCTTTTTCTAATTTTTTCTTTTGAGAAGTAACCTTCTTTTCTATTTCTGCAATAACTTTTTCATTCTTAATATTAGATAACATGAATTTAATATCAGATAATATTGCATTAGCAAGTTCCGTCTCTCTAATAATATGGTCGGTACAAGCCTTTTTACCATGCTTGTTGAAGCTCCCACATACATATCCCTTTCTATTTTTCTTAAAGTACATACCATGTCCACAATCTGCACAGAATAGAATATTAGTAAATAGATGAATATTTTGCTGTGGTCTAATTTTTTTTCGTGATTTTATTAGTTGTTGAACAGCTTGAAAATCAGTTCTTGTTATTATAGCTTCATGTGTATCTTTAATTATAATATACTCTTCTTTATCTTTGTGATTACGTCTGTTAGTAGTAACACTTATTGTTTCACTTTTGCCTTGAACTAAATCGCCAGTATAGTGAGGATTTTCTAATATTGATCTTACAGACGAACCATGCCATTTTTCACTTGCGTCTGATTTCTCTGCTACTTGTCCAGGGGTTGGAATATCTTCTTCATAAAGTTCTCTTGCTATCCTGTCAAAGCCTTTTCTAGATAAATAATCTTTGAAGATTCTTTTTACTATACTTGGCGTGTTATCTTCACTAATATAAAGCTTTTTATCCTTATCCCGAAAGACTATAAAGATTTAATAGACCTTGAACAACGCCTTAATATTTACTTAATATGCTATAAGGCTGAGAACAAGAGAATTGTTCTTGATTTTGCCATATTTGATATATATTCGTCATTGGATGAAAGAGGAATTATAAGAGATATTAAAGAAATAGAGGATTTTTTAGGTGCTATAACAGGGAATAGTTTACTTGCTAATAGAGTATTTGAAATTAATGTTCAAATATGTGTACAGAATAAAGACAGGGAAGATGTGCTAAATAAAAGTGTAAGGTCATTAGAAAGTACCGTTGTGAATATTGATAATTTAGTTTATCATATATCGAACTTTATAAATATAGGGAAGTTAAAAGTAAAAAGTCTAAAAATTGATAGATTTTTTTAGTAATGAAGGATTACTAAAAAAACAAATTAGAACAGCAAGTGTTTAAATATATAAGCAATTGCTGTATAATGAAAATGATGTAATATAATGTAAATGGAATCTGAGAGGTAACAATAATAGTTAATCATTATTAAAAATAAGATAGTTAACGTTAGCTAAAAAAGGAGATGACTTTAAGTGAGTATTTCGTTATTTAAAGAAAAAAGTTTTTCTATTTTAATGTCTATTTATGATATAGGTGGAAGTGGTTCTAAAAAATCAGTATTAGATAACATCAATGGAAAAGGGTATATTGAATTTAATGATTTAGATTTAGAGGTTAAGAAAAATAGAAATGAGTTATATTGGAGAAATGATTTAGCATTTATTAGAAAAAATTAGTTATAGAAGGATATATAAATGATTCTGAAAAAAACAACTGGAAGATAACGGAAAGTGGTAAAGCATATTTAGTAGACCTATGTGAAGAAATTATAAATACAAATCTTACAGAGTTAAAAAAGTTATCAAATTTTGCTGTTAAAAGTGCAAAAACTTTTTTAGTAAATTTAAATAGTAACAAACTACAAAAGCTACCAAGTGATAAAAAAGTATACATATTAGTAAGTGAAACTGAAAAGGAACAGCTAATTAAGATTAGAATTAGACAAGGTGCTTTTAAGAAAAAGTTACTTAGTAATAGTAATAAATGCAAAATTTGTGGATTATCAAATCAATCTTTACTTATTGCAAGTCATATAAAGCCATGGAAGGATTCTGATAATAACGAAAGATTAGATGTTGACAACGGATTTTTATTATGTCCTATCCATGATTCCTTATTTGATAAAGGATATATAACTTTTGATAATGATGGAAAAATATTAATATCAAATAAGTTAGATGCAAGTGAATTTAATTTATTATCTATTAATACCCAAATAATGATAAACATTAATGATGAAAATAAAAGATATTTAAAATGGCATAGAAAAAATGTTTTTGACAAATAGAACCTTAGACTTCATATCATATTTTTAAGTAATATAACAAATGGGGGATAAAAATGAATATTATATTACCAAATAGACAAGGAACATCAGAACAATTAGAGGTACAGGAACAATCAATTGTAATTATTGGAGCAAATGGCTCAGGAAAAAGTCGATTGGGTGCATGGATTGAAAAGCAAAATTCTAATAAAGTACATAGAATATCAGCACAAAGGTCTTTAGTAATTCCAGACTATATTGCGTTAAAAAGCTATGAACAAGCCGAAGATGATTTAATTTTTGGTAACTGGCAAAACAAAAATAAAGAAGGATATAGATGGAATTGGGGTAAGTATACAACAAGTTTGTTAAATGATTATGATAAAGTTTTATCAGCTTTATTTGCCCAAAAAAGCAAAATAAATGAAGAGTATGTTGATGAATGTAGGGAGAAAGAAAAAAATGGACAACCAAAGGGAACAGTACCTGAGTCAAATGTGGATAGAATAATTAAAATTTGGGAAGACGTATTTCCTCATAGAAAATTAATTTTAAAAGATGCAAAGGTTTCAGTAGAATTTAATGGTAATATTTATAATGGTTCAGAAATGAGTGATGGAGAGAGAGTTGCATTATATCTTATGGCACAAGCGTTATGTGCTTTAAGTAATTCCATTATAATAATAGATGAACCAGAAGTTCATTTGCATAAATCAATTATGAATATACTTTGGAGCAAATTAGAAGAGTATAGAAAAGATTGCTTATTTATATATATTACCCATGATATTCAATTTGCTTCTGGACATAAAAATTCAAGGAAACTACGGGTGCATGAGTATTTAGGAAATAATACTTGGAATTATGAGTTTGTTGATGGTAATGATGATGTACCAGAGGAATTATTATTAGAAATTTTGGGGACAAGAAAAAATGTGATATTTATAGAAGGAAAAAGGGAGAGTTTAGATTATTCTTTATATCAACATTTTTATTCTGATTATTCTGTAATTCCATGTGAAAGTTGTATAAAGGTTATAGAATCAACAAAATCATTGAGAAATCATAATCAATTACACCATCTAAGAGTGTTTGGATTAATAGATAGAGATTATAGAACTGAGAAAGAAGTAGAAGCACTAAAAGAAGATGGGATTTATGTATTAGATATAGCAGAGGTTGAAAATTTATTTATAATTGAGGAAATTTATAATGTGGTAGCAGAACAATTAATGCGAGATAAAAATGATGTTGAAGAAGCTAAAAAATTTGTAATCAACCTATTTGAAAGTTGTCTTGATACACAAATAAAAAATGCGGTAGTTAGCGAGATAAAGTACAAATTAACAATATATGATGTTAACAAAAATGATGAAGAAAAAATCAATGAAGCAATAAATGACATATCACAGTGGATAAAAGTAAATGAACTTTTTAGTGTTAAGGCACAACAATTTAATAGATTAAAAGAAGAACGAAACTACGCTAATATATTAAAATATTTTAATTATAAAGGTCTCTATAAAAGTATAGGTAGGTTTTTGGGGATTCAAAACAGTGAGTATTCTGATTTAGTAATAAGGTTATTACATAGTGATAAAAAGTCTGAAATAATAAAAGGATTAGAAGGTTATCTGCCTAATATTATTTAAGCAGATAATTTATTCTGTTAAATTTAGTAAAAATTTAATTTTTACTTTTTAAGATATGTATTTAAAACAGAAAGGAAGTAAAAATATGAAGAACGATTTATGCATTCCAATTTATTTAAATGAAAAAGTAGTATTTGATTTATTAGCTATTATTGAAGATGGTTTTTCACATATTAGTGAAGTAAAAACATCTTCATCAAATCAAAATAATGTTAATGGAGAAGTGAATTCATCTTTAAAAAGTAGTAATATTCTTTCAACTTTATTTGGAGTTACTTTGTCTGCTAAATTGAATGGAGATTTAAAAAATATAGAGAATGAGGAAAATAAAAAAGAAAAAGTACACACAAATGTTTCTCTTTTTTCTAAGTTGCGTAAAACCTTAATAAATGAACAAATACTTAAAAATGATTTTTCACATAAATTTGACATTAATAATGTAAAAACAGGTGATTTTATTGAAATAGAAGGTATGCTTAAAAAAAGTCCCATGATAGAAACAATGGGAACTTTTCTTGAAGTATTTAATACTTTTTTAAGCTTTGCAGAAGAACCACAGCTTGGCAATAAGAAAAACTTCAAAAATCAAAAAAATGAGAATGAAAAAATTCTTGAACAAATGAAGATATTATATGATGATTTGATTAAGACAAATACAATAGATTTATTAGTTGATGTTGCCAATAGTGACAATGTTAAAGTCCTTTTATCTGCTCAATTAAATCATTTTGTAAATGGGTTTGAATCTGAACTTGTGGATGGTAAGTATCGTATATTAGGAAAGGTTATAAAAATTATTGATGAAAATGATTCAATAAACCTTTTTAGGAAAACAAGCTTTAAAATATTTCAAAGTACAGTTTTAAATAATTTAATTGAGGGTATGAATAATTCAATGAACAGTGAAGAGAGCGATAGTATGGGTATAAAAATACCAGAAATAATTAGCCAAATTACTGGACCAGGCGTTATAGTTATACCAATTGCTATTTATGCGTAGTTGAAAGGTATATGTCAATTTAAATGCAATCTAAATAAGATAGACAAAAAGTTTTATTTTTTAGTAAACTTCACTACATCTATTAATTTTATATTGTCTACGGTCAGCACTCAGCTCACGTTGAGAGTATAATTCTGATGACGTATTGTGGTGACAAGGAGAAAAAATAAGGATTGACCACAACATGTAGTGGTTAGGGGACGAATTTTGGGTCAAAAATCAGTGGAAAAACACCGTTTTTTGACCCTTAAAAATAGGATAAAATATAGATGACATTGGATAATTAGATTGATGGCAAGATCAAAGTGAAAAAATCAGATTAAAGAGTAGGAGAGATAATCTTATAAGTAGGTAAAGAGTTTTATATAAGATATATTGGTAGAGGTATGAGAAAGAGAAATTATTAGAAAATATTACTAGAAAAGAGATTAAGAGAAAATCTTGGTCTTTTTTATTTTATTAATATCTTTAAAAAGTTGAAGATATATATTGACATATGAAATATCTCATGATATGTTATCAACATATAGACTGACGGTCGGTCTAAAATGAAATGGAGGAAATTATGAGAGTTATAAAAGAATCTGATGAAAGAAAAAAAGAGATTCTTGATATATCTGAACGGCTATTACGTATAAAGGGATATGGGAAATGTACCATCATGGACATAATTAAAGAAGTTGGCATTGCAAAGGGTACTTTTTATCATTACTTTAAATCAAAAGAAGAAGTTTTAGATGCAATTGTATTGAGATATGTAGATATTGTTAGGAATAATGCTGAAGAGATACTTCTAATAGAAAATATAAATTCAGTAGAAAAACTTATGCGTGCATTTATGGCTATGCAGATAACTAACCAAATTGACAAAGACTTGCTTGCCAACATGCATAAGGTTGAAAATGCTCTGCTACATCAAAAAGTATTAAATCAACTAGTTACAACAATGACTCCAATACTGGTAAAAGTTATTGAAGAAGGAATAGAAGAGAAAGTTTGGAGCTGCAAGTATCCTTTAGAGTATATGCAAATTTTTCTAGTAGCGTCATTGATATTAACAGATGAAGGAATTTTTGAGTTAGATTCTGATTCGCAGATGAGTGTTATGGCTGCGATGATATCGATGTTGGAAAAAATGTTAAATGTACCTGAAGATTGTTTTATGAAGTTATTTATAGAGAATTTTGGGAAAATGTAAAAAATATTGGGATAAAAGAAAGGGGGAGTATTATGAAAGAATTTATAGTTATCTGGATTGGACAGTTGATTTCCAGTATAGGCAGTGGGATGACTGCATTTGCTGTTTCAATTTATGTTTATCAAAGTACAGGAAGTGCAACATTCGTATCTTTAGCAGCACTTCTTGCATTTCTACCAACAATTCTTTTGAATCCTGTTGGAGGAGTTTTAGCTGATCGATATGATAGAAGACTTATGATGATATTAGGGGATTCTCTTTCTGCATTGGGACTTCTTTTTATGCTGATTAGTATACAGACTGGTCATAGGGGAATAACGCCCATATTTATAGGTGTTACCATAATTGGGAGTGTTATTACCCAATCAGGATTTATTATGGCATATGCAGTATGTGGCGCATTAGCTGATTATGTTTTTGGGCCCATGCTTATGGAGGGAGGCATACTTGCAGGAAATATAGGGAAATTAATTGGAATCGGAGAAGGACGTGGAATTGGGTTTATGCTCATTATTGCTGGAATTATTATGCTTGTATTTGCATTTATTTTTAATTCCAAGAAAAATATTTATGAAATAGAAGGGAGCATTAGATGAATTGGTTAATAGTTAAAAATGATTTTAAAAGAAATAAAATTATTAATACTGCACTACTATTGTTTATGATGTTTTCTGCATGTCTTGCTGTTTTATCAGCTATTATGGCAGTTCAAACTATTACATCTATATCTGACTTATATGAGACAGCACAACCACCACATTTTTTACAGATGCAT
>JAYFRK010000373.1:0-4178 GCA_034925975.1 Clostridium sp. | reverse complement strand
AGAAAAATATGGATCTAAAACTGTACTGCAGATAATATTAGTAACAGCTTTTATAACAGGAATTTTAAACATTCTATTTTTTGATACTGCATTATTAGGAGCTAGTGGAATTGTTTTTATGATGATTTTACTAAGTTCTTTTGCAAATGCTGAAACTGGTAAGATACCTCTCACATTAGTTATTGTGGTTATAATATTTATCGGAAAAGAAGTTGTAAATGGAATATTTGTAAAAGACAATATATCCCAAGTAACTCACATAATTGGTGGATTATGTGGAGGAATTTTTGGATATTTGAAAAATAAACTTAACGGTAAAATAGAATAATTATAGTAGGATAAGCAAACATAGTGTAAAAAAGTATTATTTTCAATGTAATAGTTTAATAAATAAATTTTTTTTAGGAGATAATAAATATACAACCTATAAAAATACTCTTATTTTAGGAGGCGTAAAAATGAAACTATTGCGTTGGATAGGTGGAATTGTTTTATTCTTCTGGCTTTTAGGTCTAATATTTAGAATTGGTGGAAGAATGATACACTGGTTGTTAGTGATAGCTGCCATAGTATTTATCTATGACCTTATAACTGGCAGAAAAAGTGAAGATAGAACTTGAACTAGGCTGTTGGCATTTTGCCAACAGCCTTTTTCACAATAGATTTACTATGTATTTTAGAGAAGTTTATTAGAATTATAGTAAAAAAGTGATAAAGACTAGCATATTTAGTGTACATAGGAAAAATTCATAGGTGGAAATAATTATTTATATATAATATTATAAAATTAGTAGAAAAAATTTATAATTACAAAGGAGAAATATATGGTTGATAAGGAAATAAAAATACTACTTCTTAAGGAAGAACTTAATGAATTTATAGAATGCATGAAATACCAATATGGGGAAAATTATAAAGAATATTCTGAGGTAGCTGCAAGAATAGAAGTTATAGAAAATATGATAAAAATTGTAAGCCAACAGGATTAATGGACAAGCAATATAAAACAGTATCGAAATTCAGACTTATTTTTTTATCACTACAATGGACTATTTTTATTTTAGCAGGAAGTGTAGTTGCCCCTCTAGCTGTAGGAGCAGCCTTTCATCTACCTCAGATAGAAACATCAAGCTTAATGCAAAGATCATTTTTTGTTATGGGACTTGGAACTTTAATACAAGTATTCTTAGGTCATAAGCTTCAGATTCCAGAAGGAGCAGCAGGACTTTGGTGGGGAGTTTTCTTAATTTTTGCAGGATTAAGTTCTACTCTAAAATTAGATGCGTACGATACATTGAGAAGTTTGGAATTTGGTCTTATTATAGGTGGCATAATGTTTGCAGTTATGGGTACTTTTGGAATTATAAATAAAATAAGAAAATTATTTACCCCCATAGTTACAGGAACATATTTAGTATTGCTTATTGCTCAATTAAGTGGAGCATTTGTAAAAGGGATTTTAGGAATTGGTTATCTTAAACCACATCTAGATATTAAGGTAGCTTTCCTTTCCATTATTACGATTATTTTCACGGGGCTTTTATCACAGAGTAAAAATTCTAACTTAAAGAGTTTTTCTATTCTTTATGGAATGATCTTTGGGTGGATTCTATTTGCAATGTTCGGACTAACAAAACATATATCTTATAAATCTATCCCTCTATTTGCGTTACCTAAGCCGCTAGTCTGGGGAAATCCTAAGTTTAATGTTAGTATCACAATTGTATCCATAATTGTTTCTCTACTATTAATTTCTAATCTTATTGCCAGTGTAGAAGTAGTTAAAAAAGTAATGAATGATAAGGAAGAAACTAATTATAATCGTTTAGGATTCTTAATGGGCATAAACCATATTATTGCAGGTATATTTTCAACTATAGGCTTTGTACCGGTTTCATCTTCACCAGCATTTATAGAAACTACAGGAATAAGAGAGAAAAAACCATTTATAATAGGAAGCATATTTATTTTAGTAATGGGTTTTTTTCCTGTGATAGCTATGTTTTTTGCCTCTATTCCCGTACCAGTAGGATATGCCACTATATTTATAGCTTTTGCAGGTATGATTGGACTAGCGTTAAAAGAATATACATCAGTTGGTTTAAGTTCGGATAATTTATTTATTATAAGTCTCTCTTTGTTTATAGGTATAGGAAGCATGTTTATTCCCAAAGAAGCTTTAGAAGAATTACCAAGTTATTTAGTATCAATTTTAAATAATGGACTTATAATGGGAGTTTTAACTTGTATTATTATAGAACAGGTTTTAAGAAAAAAGCATAAGAATATTTAGACTATAAATGCAAAGCATATTATCATGGGAAAAAGATTTATTATATATGGACTTACAGGATTATGTATGGAAGTGTTTTGGGTAGCGTTCTGGTCTTTAGTTAGAGGAGATATAAGCATGGTGGGACATACATCAATATGGATGTTCCCTATATACGGTTTAGCTGTATTCCTTGAGTACATTCATAATGAAATTAGACATCTGCCAACTATACTAAGAGGAGGTGTATATACTTTATTAATATTTTCTATTGAATTTATAAGCGGATGGATATTTAGAAATTTGCTGGGAGTTTCTCCTTGGGATTATAGTGGAACGCCTTTTTCAGTTTATGGATTAATAAGATTAGATTATGCACCGGCTTGGTTTGTTGCGGGAATTTTATTTGAAAAACTACATGATAGATTAATGGAAATCAGATTTATAAGGGACTAAAATTTTAGTCCCTTATATTTATTTAAAACAGTGAATAAAAAGGAAAGCAATGAAATTTATAAATACTATTGCAACGTATATGTAGTGGGCAGCGTATTTATAAGTGAAGATGATAAAAAATGAGGAAAGGAAAGGTTATGATATGGGTGTAGAGTTAAAGACTGACAGTGAATTTAAAGAGATATATTCACAAATGTGGTTAAAAGTATATAAATACATTTACTATCTAGTACAGAATAAAGAAGAAGCAGAAGAGATAGCTCAAGATGTATTCCAAAAAATATTTATAAAATATAAAAGTAATAGACTAGAAAAAGAAAAAATAGAACCTTATATATTTAGAGCTGCAAAAAATGCTGTTGTTGATAGATGGAGACAAAATGGAAGAAAAGCAAAGGTAATTACAATTGAAGATATGAGTGTTTTTGATATAGACAAGTATCAGGAAAATAGAATAACAGAGAATATGTTAGTAAGACAAGCAATGGATGAATTAGATGTAGAATCAAGGGCAGTTATAGAGCTGAGAATTATTAAAGGTTATACGGTTAAAGAAGTAGCAAATATTATGGGGAAACCAGAAGGTACAGTAAAAAGTTTACAATTTAGAGCATTGAAGAAGCTAAAAGATAATTTAAAGAAAGGAGAATATGAATATGTCTAATGAGAAATTATCTAACGAAAAAAGAGAAGATATACTGTCTAATTACATTGATACATTAAATGATGAAAAAAAACCTAACTATGAAGAGTTATATGGTTTAGAGAGTGATGATGAACTTATTGAAATGTTCCAAACTGTTGTGGCTGTTAAAAAATTAAGAGAAAATATAGATGATGAATTAGATACTATAGAAGTTCCAAATATAAAAACTGATAAAATTAAAGTGAAAAATAGTTCATTGTTTAAAAGAATTATTGCTACAGCAGCAATGGCAGTAATTCTATTAGGTGGGGCAATGGCATATGAAAGTTCAAGGGACATTAAAAATGCTAAAAACATTGCATACGCTGTGATAAATAAGTACGGTAATATTCACAATTTTAGAGGTGTTCTTCAGGAGACTTCAATACTTAAGGATTCTGTAGATACTCAAAAAATTGATATTGAATATGAAGAACCGAATAAGTTTTATGTTGTCAGTCATTCGGATGCTGGAGATACAAAAAAGTTATATGTAGGTGGAGATACTATATATGAGTATGATACTAATGAAAAATTAACTATGAGGACTATAACTAAAGATAGTTTAGAATTTGAACTTTCTACCTATAGAGCGGATAAAAAAATAAAAGAAAAAATGGAATCATTAAAGAATGCAAAATTTGCAGGAGAGGACAAGATAGGTAATAGAATAGCCGAAATATATGAATTACACTACAATGAAAGTGAAATAAAGCATAAAGTATGGATAGATAAAGAGTTAGGTATAGCATTAAAAGAGGTTTT
>JAYFRK010000164.1:0-7862 GCA_034925975.1 Clostridium sp. | reverse complement strand
ATTAAGAAATGGGATTTAATTAAAAGAAGTTCTATGTCATTTAGCAAAAATCATACTGACTTCTTAGCTCTTAGTGGATTTGAGGTAACTTCTAGTGACTATGGCGACTTTAATGTGATAAATACAAATAACCTCTATAGTGAAAAAATTAAAAATTTTTCAAAGTTTACTAATTGGTTGGAACAATCAGGTAATCCAATAGTATTTATAAATCATCCTCATAAATATATAGAAAATTTTAATTATAGCCTTAGGTTAGACAAGTTTATAAACTTCATTGAGGTTGGAAATGGATGCTTCCCTACTAAATACCTTAATGGTGAAAAATATTATTATAAATTATTAGACAACGGTTGGCATATAGGAGCCATAAATGGACAAGATAATCATAAGCTTAATTGGGGTGATAGCGATAACTTAACTGTAGTGATCTCTAAATCACTAAAATCAAAAGACTTTTTTGAAGCATTAAATAATAGAAGAACTTATTCAACGGAAACTAAAAGCTTAAAACTTATTTTTACAATAAATGATTGCTGGATGGGTAGTAAAATTGCTTCTAATGATAATTCTAAGCTTAACTTTAGAATTTATGCCGAAGATAAAAAGGTACCTATAAAAAAAGTTCAATTATTATCAAGAGGTGGCATAGTTATACAAGAGAAAACTTCTCATAAAAAATCTAAAATTAAATGGGACTTTTCATTGCCTTTTAAAAAGAATAGTTGGTACGTAGTTAGAATAATTCATGAAGATGGACGCTGTGGTGTGTCTTCAGCTATTTTTACTTAAAATAAGATTAGTTGGAATAATAAAAACACCTTCTTAAAACTCGAAATCTAGAAGGTGTTTTTGCTTATATGCAAAAATATTAAATAAACTCCATTTTTTTATTTTTAAAATATACTGCTTTTAACTTACAGTCATTTATAATATTTTCCGCTATATTAAAATTTTTACCTATGTCTTCATCTTTATGAGCATCAGAACCTATAGTTACATATCTTCCTCCTAAATCATAAAATCTTTTATATATTTTTATTAAATTTTCCACAGCCTTTTTATCACTTAGTCTTCTTGTATTTAGTTCTATAGTTATTCCTTTATCTATAATTTTCTTTAACACTTCATCTATATATTCCCCATATTCTTCATAGTAAATTTCCCCATCCTCATATTGAGCACACCTTGCAATATAGTCAATATGTCCTAAACTATTTATAAAATCATGTGTATCTACACAGCTTACCATCTGCTGAAAATACTCCTGATAAAAATCTGTTTGATTTTTATTTTTATATAACTCTTCCGCCTCATATAAATCTATATCATACATTTCGTGTAGAGATCCCAATACATAGTCAAAAGGATTTTCTATACATATAGATTTGTTTTCCTCTAAATATTTATTACACATACCTATTTCTATCCCAAGAAGTAACTTATTATTTCTATATTTATTATAACTATCAAAGTAATCATTTATATCAAATCTGAATTTACTCTTATCTCTGTAATTTAAATCCATATGTTCTGTTATTATAACTCCCATATTATATTTAATACTTTTATCAATAACCTTATTTATCTTCATTTTAGAGTCAGAAGAATATTCTGTATGCATATGTGTGTCAAACATTACTTTCCCCTCCTAAAAAAATAGCAAAACATTTATATGTTTTGCTTATAATTAAAATTATTTTTTCTTTTTTTTGCCTTTTGGAATAACTTCCATATTGTTATTATTTTTTACCCTATTAGGTTTAGCTTTAGTTCTTATAGTAGCATTTTTGGTATCTTCCTTTTTTACAGCTCTTCTTCCAGACATACCTACCAAATCCATAAACCATAAAAAGAAAATTAAAAATACTCCTGTTTGTATGTATTGCACAACACCTTTAATTTTACCAGGCCAAATCAAATTTGGGCCAGCAAATATTACTGCAGAAATAATAAGTATTACCCATTTATTAACTTTAATATTTTCTAAAACATAAACTTTTAGTACATTATAAATTAGCAAAATAACAACAACCATTAAAAGCATCGGTAAAAATACCTTTACAAAAGTCATTATGTTTCCTCCTTTTTGTCTCTTATTTACTATATCATTATACATTTATATATGTATATTTATCAAGTTTAATATATATATACTCTATAACAAATTATCTCTAAAAAATTTTTAATAATTGAACCCCATATTTTGTATGTAAAAATGCCAAGATAATACTTTTGCAAATATTATAATCATTTTTTATGAAAAGTATTAATTTATCAATATAAAACCTATAAATTTGATATATATCAAATAAAATTAATGTATAAAAATTATTTTACTAATATTATTTTTTTTTGAAAAAGGTTTTTTTGATAATTTATTAATAATTCTGTTATAATGTTGTTAAATATTATATCTCTTGAGGTGGTTTCTATGGATTTAAAAATAAATGGACTTGATGATTTAGATATTCAAATATTAGAAATATTGATTAAGGATTCTAGAACTCCTTATTTAGAAATAGCTAGAAAATGCCACGTCAGTGGAGGTACTATCCATGTTAGAATGAAAAAGATGGAAGACATGGGTATAATTAAAGGTACTAAACTTATTTTAGACAATACTAAACTTGGATATGATGTATGCTGTTTTATAGGTATATTTTTAGATAAGGCAGCTTCTTTTAATAGAGTGTTAAGTGAACTTGAAAAAATCAAGGAAGTAGTTGAACTTCATTATACTACTGGAGAATATTCTGTATTTATAAAAGTTATATGTAAGAGTATTACTGATTTACAAAGCTTGCTTATGAATAAAATTCAAGTTATACCTGAAATTCAAAGAACTGACACTTTTATATCACTTTCACAACCAATAGAGCGAAATGTTCAATTATAATAATTTACATATAAAACAAAAGTTATGCTATTTTTAAACATGTAGTGTAACTTTTTTATTTTTTTTCATATTTTCACTAAAGCTTTTGTTTTTTTAATAATATTTTTTAAAAAGAATGCAAATAATAACTCTGTAAAATTAATTTTAAAAAGGAGATGCAAGTTGTTATGAGAACATTAGATGTGATTGCACTTATATTAGTAGTTATAGGAGCAATAAACTGGGGATTAATAGGATTCTTTAGATTTGATCTTGTTGCAGCTTTATTTGGAAATATGTCCAGTTTCACTAGAGTTATATATGCACTAGTAGGTTTAGCAGGATTGTATGCAATATCCTTCTTTGGAAGAGATAGAGACAGAGACGAAGTTAAATAACATTATTAAAAATCTCAAATATATGAAATATTTGAGATTTTTTTATTTATCACTTGACTTCATTACTTTATTAGATTAAAATATACTAAAAGAAAAGTTAATTTAAAATCTTTGATCAGGAATAGTAGTTATTTGGTTTAGTTTCAGAGAGTTGAGGATGGTGGAATCTCAATACAATGGCCTATAACGAATGGACCTGTTAGATGTAAACCGAAATCTATTTTAGAAAGTAGTATTTACCGTGTTTCGCACGTTAGAGCGATAGGATATGTTAGTATCTGAAAGAGATATGTTTTAAGTATATATCTTATTATACTTTTAGCATAATTTAGGTGGCAACGCGAATAATACTTCGCCCTATGATTAGGGTGAAGTTTTTTTATTTATCTAGAAATTTTATAGTGGAGGTGAGTTAATATGGCATGAAATGAAGATTTATCGGACTGGACTAAACAAATTTATAAAAATAACTATAATTTATTAATTAATTTTTATTTAAGAAAGGAAGATTTTTTATGGAATCAAATTTTAAAAAAGTTATTATTAACTCACTATTACTTGCTATAGGATTTATTTTACATCAGATTGCTCCTCCTCTATTATTTGGCATGAAACCAGACTTTTCATTAGCCATGATGTTTATAGTAATACTATTGAACGATGATTATAAGAGTACTTTAGTATCAGGAATTATATGTGGAATTTTATCTGCTCTTACCACTACTTTTCCCGGTGGGCAGCCTGCTAATTTAATAGACAAAATTGTAACTTCTCATATAATTTATTTAATGCTAATACCTATAAGAAACAGATTTAATAATCAGATTAAAATTATTTTTATCACAGTTATAGGCACAATGGTAAGTGGACTTGTATTTTTATATTCGGCTTCAATTTTAGTTGGACTACCTAAGTCATTATCTGTATTGTTTGTTGCTGTTGTTCTTCCTGCTACTGCAGCTAACACTATTGCAGCACCTATATTATATAATACGATTAAGTTATCCTTAGTTAAATCAAGGGTTAAAGTATTTAAAAACCAATATTAAAATAAGGCTATATTTTAAGAGATTGTTGAGTTCATTATAATGAACTCAACAATCTTTAAAACAGCCTTAACTTACTAATGGAAAGTTTTAAATGAATGTAAAAATTAACATTCATTTAAAATAGAACATAATATAAAAAACATGTAGGACATATTTTATCCTACATGTTTTTTTATTTTATAATAATTTCGATTATTGAGCTTTTTCAAGTTGGCCTTCTGCTTCAATGACATTTACAGGTTTACCTATAAATCTAACTACTAATCCAATGAGAATTATATCTAGTGGAAGTACTATATATATAGGTGCTCCAAGACCTACTGGAATATATCCTGCAACTACAGTTATAATTCCAACTACTATAGAGTAAAATAGTTGAGTGTTAACATGATCCATGTGGTCACAGGCTGATCCCATGGAAGAAAGTATAGTTGTATCCGAAATTGGTGAACAGTGATCACCAAATATGGATCCTGTTAGTACAGAACTAATAGCAGTAATCATATAAGCATTAGTAGGATTTATTGCAAATGCAAGAGGTATTGTAAGTGGCATTAATATTCCCATTGTTCCATAAGAAGTACCTGTTGCAAATGAAATAATTGAAGCTAATATGAATATTATAGCTGGCAGTATAAATGCAGGTAATGTATCTTTTAACGCACCTACTAAGAATAAGGCAGTTCCTAATTCTTTAACTACTGAGCTTAAAGACCAAGCAAGTAGTAATATAACACCTGTAATAATTAGAGATTTCATTCCTTGTATCCAAGTATCAATTGCTTCACTTACTGTGAATAATTTTTGTCTTACTCCCATTATCATAGCTACTATACTAGCAACTAAAGCTGATTGGAATAAAACTATGCTTGCATCAGATGCACTAAAAGCTTCTCTTATACCAGTAAATGACATTGGTGAATCTTTAAGTAATTGAATTAATTCTTTATTTTCTCCACCCATTATTGAGTTATAACCATTGTAATAGAATCCTATGAAAGCTCCTAAAACTAAAATTAGTATAGGTACTACTGCATTAGCAACTCTTAATTTTATACCTTCTTTTGGTTCAAGTTCTGTAGCTTCTGATGAAACCATTGGTTTTGAACCTTTACGTAAAACTTCTCCTGTAGCTCTAGCACGTCTTTCTGCCTTAAGCATTGGACCAAATTCTCTTAAAAATATTGCTGTAAACACTATGAATATAAGAATTAATATATTATAAAATCTATATGGAATAGTTTGTAGGAATATATTATAAGCACTTACATTTTGTCCTACAGATTGATATCCATCTTTAATTAAACTAAGTTCAAGTCCTATCCATGTTGATATAACTGCAATACCTGCAATTGGCGCTGCAGTAGCATCAACTATAAAAGATAGTTTTTCTCTTGATATTTTCATTTTATCAGTAACTGGTCTCATCATAGGACCTACTATTAATGAGTTTGCATAATCATCAAAGAATACTAATATTCCTAAAAACCAAGTAATCAATTGAGCACTAGTTGGGCTTTTAGCTTTTTTAGCTAATGATTCTGCTACCGCCTTAGCTCCACCCATTTTAGAAATTAGAGCTATAAGTCCACCAATTGTTAAACACTGAAGTATAATACCAGCATTCCACGGATCTGCTAA
Source organism: Clostridium sp. (assembly GCA_034925975.1). Classification (GTDB taxonomy): domain Bacteria; phylum Bacillota; class Clostridia; order Clostridiales; family Clostridiaceae; genus Clostridium_H. The sequence continues at coordinate 1,896 of JAYFRK010000164.1, read as the reverse complement.
TGACCCTACTAATCTATTAACTATATCAAAAAATCCAAGGAATAATGCATAAAATACATTTGCTCCTTTTAATTGCAATATAACTGTTCCTGAAAGTATTCCTAAGAATAGTGATATTACAACATTTTTAGTTATAAAAGCTAATATTATAGCAACTAGCGGTGGCATTAATGTCCACATCCCAAAGTTATTTGCATTTGCCTTTGCTACTTCTTGATCAACCCCTAAAGCCGTGGTAGCAAATGCTAAAACCATAATTAATAAAGTAAGTAAAAACATCTTTTTTCTTTTCATTGATTTTCCCCCTGTTTTCTTTTTATCATATACCGAGCTTCTGCGGAAGAACATCTTTAGACAATAACAAAAGCCTTGAGTTTTCACCCAAGGCTCATTAAATACTACAGAATTATAATAGTACCCAACAAGTTGAATGATAGCTCTCCACAAATATTACTTGTGACAATCTTACACATATTTTATGCAAGACCAGCTGTATAACTTTAAAGTATCCGTTATACGCTTCGGCGGTATTTCCTTTCCTGCTACATCATCGTACTTCTCTCCGTAACAATACTCTTAAATATCGCACCTCTACCAACAAACTTCGATATACGCTTTTTTATTATTTTATAACACTATCATAATATAGTCAACCTATAAATTAATAATTATTCAATTTAATTAATTTTAAACCTAAATATTCACTATTTAAGTAAGATTAAACTATATATATTTCTTTATTCCTCTGCATAAGGTATTTTTGTAGTCTATAAATTCATATACATCTTCTTCAAAAAGCTGACTAAAATTCTTTAACTCTTCTAATTTTAATTCCTCAATACTTGAACCATTTTCTTCACAGTATAAAACTATAGAACCGATTACTCCATGCGCATCTCTAAAGGCCATCCCCTTGTTTACTAGATAGTCAGCTGCTTCGGTGGCATTTAAAAATCCTCTTTTAACACTATTATACATATTATCTTCTTTTATTTTTAGTCCATCTAACATACCATTCATAACTTTTAAAGACTTTAAAACTGTGTCTAATCCATCAAAAAATCTCTCTTTATCTTCCTGCATATCTTTATTATAAGCTAGTGGAATACCTTTCATAGTAGTCAAAAGTCCCATTAAGTCTCCATAAACTCTTCCTGTTTTGCCTCTTATTAATTCAGCGGCATCGGGATTTTTCTTTTGAGGCATGATACTACTTCCAGTTGAAAACTCATCACTTATAGAGATAAAATCAAACTCTTTACTACTCCACAATATAAGTTCCTCACTTAGCCTACTTAAATGCATCATTATTATAGAGAATGAAGATAAAAGACTTATTAAATAGTCTCTATCACTTACTCCATCCATAAAGTTATCTACAGGTTTTTTAAAACCTAGCTCAGCTGCAGTAAAGTCTCTATCAATATTATAAGTAGTTCCAGCTAACGCTCCACATCCAAGAGGGCTCTCATCCATTATATTGATGTCACTCACGATTCTATTTTTATCTCTTTTCAGCATACTGTAATATGCCATCATATGATGCTTAAATGTAACCACTTGTGCCCTTTGTAGATGTGTGTAGCCTGGCATCATTACATTATTTTTTATTGCAAGTTCATTTATTGTGTTAAGTAATTGATCTATATTTTCTATAACTTCATAGGCTTTTGCTTTAGAGTACATTCTCATATCTAAGGCAACCTGGTCATTTCTACTTCTTCCTGTATGAAGCTTTTTTCCAACCTCTCCTACTCTGCTAATTAGATTGACCTCAACAAAGCTGTGAATATCTTCGTAATCACCTTCAATAAGAAGTTTTTTAGCTTCAATATCTTCTAATATTGACTTTAACCCCTTTACTATTGTATCTTTTTCATCTTCCTTTAAAACCTT
>JAYFRK010000286.1:0-3440 GCA_034925975.1 Clostridium sp. | reverse complement strand
TTATATGGCTCCTTGGTCAAGTGGTTAAGACATCGCCCTCTCAAGGCGGGGTCAGGGGTTCAATTCCCCTAGGAGCTGCCATAGAAACAACGCTATAATAATATTAGCGTTGTTTTTTTATTTTTAGAAGATTATACGCTTATTTAAGAAGTTTTATTATTATTTTTATTGTTATTAACAATGTGAATTAATAATATTTAATGTTGTGAGCAATATATTATTGAGGTATTATAGGTATAAGTCACAGATTATCAGAAAAATGTGTACATCTTTGTGGATAATGTGGATAACTATTGTTGAAATGTTGATATTTCTAATTTATTGGGGGATAAAATGGTATATAATAATAATTTTATTACAGCAGAATTTATTAAAAGACCGAATCGATTTGTAGCATATGTTAAAATAAATGGTAAAGAAGAAGTGGTTCACGTCCCTAATACGGGAAGATGTAGGGAAATATTAATTCCAGGAACTAATGTAGTGTTGATAGAAGCAAAAAATCCAAATAGAAAAACTAAATATGATTTAATAGCAGGATATAAAAATAATATTTTAATAAATATAGATTCACAAGTACCTAATGCAGTTGTAGAAGAAGCTTTAAAAGCTAAAAAAATATCTAAACTTAAAGGCTACAGTATTATAGAAAGAGAGAAATCTTTTGGTGACAGTAGGTTTGATTTTAAGATTTCAAATACAAATGGAAATGAATACTATCTTGAAGTTAAAGGGGTGACACTAGAAGATAAGGGGCATTGTATGTTTCCAGATGCTCCAACTGATAGAGGAAGAAAACATCTATTAGAATTAATAAATGTAAAAAAGTCAGGTAGAGGAGCTGGAGTCTTATTTTTAATACAACTTAGTGGTGCAAAATCATTTTCTCCTCATGAAGAAATGGATAAAAAGTTTGCTGATGCTTTAAGACTAGCTAAAGAAAATGAAGTAGATGTTTTTGCTTATAATTGTAAAGTAGGAGAGAATTATATAGAATTATATAAGAATGTAAAAGTTATTTTGTAAAAATGCTTTCGTATAAGTATTTTGAAGTATTGTATATGGGAAATAATCTATATACTAATAAGAATATTTAGACTATAATTGTATTATATAGTTATTTTTAGGGGGAAGAAAAGATGAAATATAATTTTTGTCCTTTATGTGGTAAAGAATTAGTTATGAGAGATAGTTGGGATGAGGGTGAAGTTCCGTATTGTCCAGTAGATGATGTAATGTATTTTGATTTACCAAAACCATGTGTTGTAGTTGCTGTAGTTAGAGATCATCAAATTCTTTTAATGAAGCAAAGTTATATATTTAAGGACTCAAAAGTTTTAGTATCAGGATATGTAACAACTGGTGAAAATGTAGAAGATACTGTAGTTAGAGAAGTTAAGGAAGAGACAGGACTAACTATAAATAATTTAAAATATCTTGGAAGTGATGTTGTTCCTTCAGCAGAATTATTGATGCTTACCTTTATGGCAGATTATGTTGATGGTGAAATTACTAAATCGGATGAAGTGGAATGGGTAGACTGGAGTAATATAGAAGATGCTCTTTGTGAAATGAGAGAAGATGAAGTTGGTAAGAGAGTAGTAAGAAAAGTATTAGAAGAAATAGGGTATTCTGGAGATAAAGCATATAGATGCGAATTAAAGACTTCAGATCAATAATATTATAAATTTCACCTTTCTCAAATGAAAGTATTATAGGCATGGGTGATTTTTCATTCTATAGGAATTTATAATTAAAATAGAACTTATAGTAGAATTTATGGAGGAATATTTATGATATATATTAAAAATAATAGTAGTAAGTGTACTGAATTTAAAAATAATGAATGTGATGGAAAAGCAGATGACTGTATGTGTAAAAAATGTCCTAGAAATCTAGGAGAATGCCTTACCATAAAGTATTGCAGGGAAACAGAATCTATTATTTATTAGTTTGAAGAGTAATAAAAGGAGGCAATGAAAATGAATGAGGATTTTGAAAAAAAATTGAGTGAATTTAAAAAGTACTTAAGGGAAGTAGAATATTTAGAGAGCAGTATAGCTGTATTAAGCTGGGACACAATGGTGAATATCCCTAGAGAAGGAATAGAGTATAGAAGTGAAATACTTGGATATTTATCGGCTCAGGTATATAAGCTAAGTACATCAGAGGAAGTTAAGAATTTTATAGACTATTTTAGTAAATTTAATAATTTAGATGATATTACTAAGTCTATGGTTGAAAATGTTAAAAAGAATTACAATAGAACTAAAAAGATACCAGAAAATGAGTATAGAGAGTATACAATTGCTGCATCAAATTCTACAGCAGCTTGGGAAGAAGCAAAAGAAAAATCTGATTTTAGTATATATGAGCCTCATCTTAAAAAAATAGTAGACTATAAAAGAAAGTTTATTGATTATTTAGGATATGAAGATAATAAATATGATACTCTTCTAGATGAATATGAGCCCGGACTTACAACTAAAAAGCTAGATGAAGTATTTACAGAACTTAGAGATGCTATAGTAAAAATTTTGGATAGTATAAAGTTATCAGGATGTAAACCTAATACTGAATTTTTTACGAAGTATTTTCCAAAAGAAGATCAAAAAAAATTCTCTGAATTTGTTCTTGAAAAGATGGGATATGATTTTAAAAATCGTGGAAGAATTGATGAATCTGCACATCCTTTTACAACAAACTTTGGAAACAAGGATGTAAGAATAACTACTCATTATTATGAAAATGATTTTAGGAGTGCATTATTTAGCTGTATACACGAAGGCGGACATGGAATATATGAGCAGAACATAGATGATAATTTAAAAGGTACAATGTTAGCTACAGGAGCATCTATGGGAATTCACGAATCGCAGTCAAGATTTTATGAAAACATAATAGGAAAGTCTAAAGAATTTTGGAGTTATTTCTATCCAGAAGTTCAAAATAGATTTGAGCAATTTAAAGGTATTACTTTTGACGAATTTTACAAAGGAATTAATTTTGTAGAACCTTCTTTTATAAGGACAGAAGCAGACGAACTAACATATAGTATTCATATTATAATTAGATATGAAATAGAAAAACAATTAATAAATGGAGAAATTGAAGTAGAAGATCTTCCTAAGGTTTGGAATAAAAAATATAAAGAATATCTTGGAATAGAGCCTAAAAATGATGCTGAAGGTGTGCTTCAGGATATGCACTGGTCTGATGGAAGTTTTGGATATTTTCCAAGTTACGCTTTAGGAAATCTTTATGGTGCTCAATTTTTAAATAAAATGAAAGAAGATATTCCAAGTTTATATAAAGATTTAGAAATTGGGGATTTATCAAAAGTATTTAAATGGCTTAAAGAAAATATTCATAAGCATGGAGCTGTATATAAACCAGTAGAGATCATAACAAGAGTTACTGGTGAAGAGCTTCAGGCTAAA
>JAYFRK010000308.1:0-13175 GCA_034925975.1 Clostridium sp. | reverse complement strand
TATAGGCAATTCAGCTTTATATTGCAAAGAACATAATAGAAGTGGATATTTATTGTTTAAAGAAGACAATAAAACAATTAAGTTTTTTTGTAATAATAGCAAAGTAGATGAGTATAAGTTACCAAAAGGTTTTGAATTTGTAAGCCCTGAAGTGTTTCAAAGGAAAATTGAAATAGATAACTTAGGAATGGTAATTAAAGCATGTACTATAAATTACATAGATTCAAAGGATAATATGAACAATATAACAATAAGAGTAGGTACAAGATATGTTCAGATTAAATAAAAGTAGAGGGATAGGGTTTATAAATGTTATTTGTAGTTTAGCTATACTTATGATTGTAATAACTTATATTACAAGTTTTAAAGTAAGAGAAATAAAGCTAAAGAAGTATAATGCGGAAATGAATAAAAGTGTTGTACTTATGGAAGCTTTGAGAAATGAAATTACATACAACTACACATATGATGAAATAAAAGAGTTATTCGTTAATTGTTTATCTTTAAATAATGGTAAATATATTAGTGAAAATAAGCTGTTTATAAACGGTAATAATTTAAACTTAGATTCATTAAATACTAAGGGCTTAAGAGAGATATTAGATAAGTTTGAAAATAATAAAGAAACCTACTTAGAAATTACAGCTAATAATGATGAAGAAAAGATAATTAAGATAAATCTAACCTTTTTCATAAATGGAATCCAGTCTAATAAGATTATTAGAACTACATTATATAAGGGAGAATATTAAAGTGAAAAGAGGTTTTACTCTAATAGAATTAGTCCTTACCTTGGCCATTTTAAGTATATTATCACTAATTGGAATACAGCTGCTTTCTCGTAATGTGTGGAAATATAAAAATACTATAACTTTAGTTAGAGAAGAGAGCTATGCAAGAGAGGCTTTAAGATTTATTGAAGGTGAGTTTTACGACGTAAATAATAAGTTAATAAAAGTAGAAGTAGATAAATTAATAATTGAAAAAAATAATGGAGATAGAAACACTATAAAAAGTATCAAAAAATCTAATGGATCTTTTAAAGTAGTAAATTCTTATTATAAGTTAAAAGGTAACACAACTACTACAGATACAGTTGTTGAAGATATCAAAAATTTTTTGGTAAAAAATAATGAAAATCTTGTATATGTTTCAATATATACAATGCATGGAGAAAAATTTGAAAGATGTTTTGGAACAAGAAATATGAAAAAGGATTTATAGAATTATACACGTTAATTATAATTTTTATAGTATTTGTTATGTTGATGTTTTCTTTTAGACTTGAAATTATGAAAAGAAGATATAATAACAGCTCTATTAATTTGCAGTTAGCACAAAATGAGTATGAAAAATATAGGATATATTTATTTAATAATATAAATAAATATATAGCTGATGTTAATGATGCTGCGGTATTGACTATTGAAAACATACACAATATTTTAAAAGATATAGATAAAGTGTATTATAACAGTTGTTACCTAGAGTATGATAAGGAAAATAGAAATATTATAATTCATATTTTCCCTGAAACAGAGATTTCGAGAGTAGAGTACTATAGCTATAGTGTAGATCCAAATACAAATAAAATTATATTTAATATAGAAAAAATTAAAAGATAGGTAAAAGGATGAGATGCTTATGAAAGATGTAATGCTAAAAGTCTCAGAAGATGATACTAAATGTTTAATACTAAATAGAATAATAAAAAAGGATAGCGTCACTAGCGATATAGAAAAAATTAAAATAAAATTGAAGAATAAAAATGTTTTTATATTAGTAGAAGGCGAAGAGATATATACGAAATATTTAAAGGTTCCTAAAGTAAACGATAAAAATCTGAATCTAATTATAAAAAATCAATTACTGTATTCATATGGGAAAAAAGCAGAAGAGATAATATACACGTATTTTATATCCAATAAAAATAAGGAGGATATAGAGGTTGTAGTATTTTGTATTAATGGTGAAAAGTTAAAATGGTTAAGAAACTGTAATGTTAATTTTAATTTAAAAAAAATTAATTTAATTCAAATTTGTTATATAGATTATTTTCGCAGATATATAATGGAAAAAAACTATATGATTATGTTTAAACATAATTCAAGTTTTTATATTGTAGCATTAGTAAATGACAAAATTATTGCTAATAAGATTATAAGTGATATGAAATATATTAGAGTAGTTGATGGATTAAACTATATTATTTCTAAAGTATCGGAATATAGCAATATTATTAAAAAAATTTATTATTGCAATATTAATAGAGAAACTTTTAGTAAAATTAGTAGGATTGGGGATAACTTTGAATTTATAAATTTAGGACAAATAGACGAAGAGAGAATCTTGGAATATTTTATAATAAATAGGAGATAATTTTACATGAATAGTTATAACTTTCTTCCAATGTGGTATAGAAATAAGATAGATAAAAGGAATAGTATAAAGCTTAAACTATATCTAGTAATAATGATATTTAATGTTATTATTTGTTTAACTAGATTTTTTACTTATAAAGCTGAAGCTGCTAAACTGGACAATGAGATTAATAAAATTATCAGCAAAACTAATAGTGAAAAAATGAAAACACAGACACGAGATAAGGAAAAAGTTAAAACTATAAATACATATAAAAATGTATCAAAAAATATAACATCAGAAAACAGTGATTATAAATTTCACTCTATAACTATAGAGGAGGCCAAGGTTTCAATTGAAAGTGAAACTATAGATTTATATAAAGCTATTAGCTTTATAGACAATATTGAAAACAATAAAGATTATAAAGTTAAAAACATAGATATGGAGAATATAGAAGAGAATAAAGTTAAGATTAAAATGATTATTGAGGTTAAAAGCAATGAATAAGAATGTTAAATACATATTTTTATTGAGTATAATGTTTGGATTAATTATAATTTCGGTTATAATTAATTATTTTAGTAAAGAGGATATTATAATAAAAAGAGAAAAATTAGAAAAACTAAGTTCAGTTCAAATATTAGATAGGAAACCTAAGGATATAAACTATTCTAATGTTTTGAAATATTTAGAGAACCAAAATTACTTAAAAATAAAAAAGATCGATAGCAACTACAAAGACGAAAAGCTATTTCATATTGATTTAGAGTTTAAGGGTGATAGAGATAAGTTCAATAAATTTATAGAAAATGTTAAAGAAGAACAAAATTTTTATAGTATAGATAGTATGCAATTTAAAGATGAAAAAGATAATATATTTATATGTGACTTAGGTATAAACTTTTACGTTAACAAGTAATTTTTATATATAATATCTATACATAAAATAAATGTATTTGCAAATATTCGCAAGTTTTGATAAAATATCATTGGTTAGAGCAAAAAAGAGTGAAATATTAATGAATAAATTGCTTCTACAACTGATGAAGCTTTTATTTATGTTTAAATTAATGGAAAAAGCTCTAAAAACAATTAAGCCAAGTCTTAAAGAGTAATTAGTTTAAAACAAATTGTAGCTTTAAAGCCTATAGTTTAATAAAATAATTATTTAAATATAATTTCTTTATTAATATAAGGCTGGTATTAATGCGGATTTTAGGGTTATAATAAAACTATAATAGATTTTGTGGAGGGATACATAATGATTTCAGCTGGAGATTTAAGAAAAGGAACTACTTTTGAACTAGATGGACAAGTTTTCACTGTAATTGATTTCTTACATGTTAAGCCAGGTAAAGGAGCAGCTTTCGTAAGAACAAAACTTAGAAACGTAATAAGTGGTGGAGTTACAGATACTACTTTTAACCCAACAGCTAAGCTTCAAGAAGCAGTTATTGAAAGAAAAGAAATGCAATACTTATACAGTGATGGTGAATTATACTATTTCATGGATCAAGAAACTTTTGAACAAATACCACTAAACCTTGAGCAAGTAGAAGAAGCAATCAAATTCTTAAAAGAAAACATGTTTGCTATAATTAAATTCTATAAAGGAGCAGCTTTCTCAGTTGAAGCACCTAACTTTGTAGAACTACAAATAATTGAATGCGAACCAGGTGTTAAAGGTAACACTGCAACAAATGCAATGAAACCAGCAAAATTAGAAACAGGTGCAATAGTTCAAGTTCCACTATGTGTAAATGAAGGTGAAACAATAAGAGTAGATACTAGAACTGGCGCTTATATGGAAAGAGTATAGTATTATAACTACCCTAGAGGGAGTGTTAAAATGAGTTCTCTTATGTCAAAAATAACTTCATTAAAAAAAGTTATAAATGACTTAAACATGCCAAATGATTCAAAAGAAAAAGAAATATTGCTTGAATTAAGTAATATAGTATATGAAATCACAGAAAAAGTAGAGAAAATGGAAAAAAATCAATCTGAGATTAGTGAATATGTAACTATTTTAGATGAGAATTTAGGTAATATAGAAGATGAACTTTATGGATTCGAAGAAGACGATGAGGAGTTTAGTAGCTACGATTACATTGATATACAATGTAATGAGTGTAATGCAATACTAGCTATAGAAAAAAGCTTAATGAACAATGAAAATGAACTTATATGTCCTAATTGTCGTAATTCCATAAAATTAAAATCTAATTAGAATTAATAAAAAGCATGTAGGCAATGTGCCTGCATGCTTTTTTATATATAAAAATAAGAGTGTTTCAATAAAAGAGATATTCTTATTTTTATTTTTTTTAATATATTTGGAATAAATAAACTATAGTGTAAATAAAAATTTAATAAGAAAGGAGGATGAAAAGTCATGAATACGAAAGATGTGTTTTATATTTTACCAGATACTATAAGAGCACCCTTAGAAAGAATTAAGGAATTTGAAAAGTTACAAGAGATAAGAATAAAATCTAACAAACCGCTGGTTTTTTATACAGGGAATAGGGAGTTTATATCTAGTTATATTGTAACAAAAGAAGATATTAAGAGCATTCTACAGAGAATAAGCAACTACTCTATTTACGCTTTTGAAGAAGAAATTAAACAAGGCTATATAACTATAAAAGGTGGACATAGGGTTGGAATATGTGGATCTTGTGTCATGGAAGACAATAAGGTTAAAACAATAAAGAATATAGCTTCTTTAAATATAAGAATTTGTAGGGAAGTTATAGGATGTTCTAATAAGATAATGCCATATATTATTGAAAATAATAAGGTATTGAACACAATAATAATATCTCCACCTAAATGTGGAAAGACAACACTAATAAGAGATATTAGCAGAAATTTATCTGATGGAACTAAAATTGAAGGAATAAATTTTCAAGGTGTGAAGGTTTGTATAATTGACGAAAGAAGTGAAATAGGAGGGTGTTACAATGGTATACCGCAAATGAATATTGGGATAAGATCTGATATTTTAGACAATTGTTATAAAAGTGAAGGCATAATGATGGCCATAAGAAGTATGGCACCAGATGTTATTATTTGTGATGAGATTGGAACCCATAAAGATGTTGAAAGTATACTTATGGCAATGAACTCAGGAGTTAAGTTGATCACAACTATTCATGGATTTGATATTGATGATTTATATAAAAGACAAGTATTTAAAGACATATTGGAGAATAAAGTGTTTGAAAGAGCTGTAGTATTAAGCGGGATAAGGGAAGCAGGAACAGTAGAATATATATATGATTTTAAAAAGAAAGATAAACTTTGGAGGAGATAGTGTGTATTTAAAGGTTATAGGCTGTATTTTAGTTTTGCTAGGTTCTTCATTAATAGGCTTCTCATACGGAGAAAACTTAAAAAGAAGATTTTTTCAACTAAAAGAAGTTGAACAAGCACTATATCAATTACAGAGTGAAATAGTATATACACATTCAGCGTTACCGGAGGTTTTTTTAAATGTTTCTCATAAGTGTAGTAAACCAATAAATAATGTATTTTTAGAAGTCTCCAATTTATTATATGAAAATAAAGTTGATAGTGTGTATGAAGGATTTAAAGAAGCATTTAAATTGAATAAGAGTTTTTTAAGTCTTAAGCAGTTTGATATTGATATACTAATGGATTTGTCAAAAACTTTAGGGGAATCGGATATTGAAGGTCAAAAAAATATAATAGCTTTAACATTAAACAATATAAAAAGTCAGTTGGATAATGCTGAAGAAACAATGAGAAAAAATATAAAAATGTATAGATACTTAGGTTTTTCCTTTGGAGCTATAGTTGTCATCATGATTTTATGATTAATAGGAGGTAAGAAATATGTTAGATGTAAGTTTAATTTTTAAGATAGCAGCTGTTAGTATATTAATAATAATTTTAGATAAGATTTTAGAAACTACAGGTAAAAAGGATTATGCAGTAATAGCTAATTTAGCTGGAATAGTCATTGTATTAATGATGGTAATCAATCTTATAAATAAGTTGTTTAGCACCGTAAAAACTATGTTCCAATTTTAGGAGGCAAATATGGAAATAGTAAAAGTTGTTGCATTTGCTTTTATTGCACTATTTATAATACTTGCAGTTAAAGATCAAAGAAATGATTTAGCTTTACATATAAGTATAGCGGCAGGAATAGCTATATTCTTGTTCATGCTAGATAAAATCACTTCAATACTACAGCTGTTACAGGAATTGGCTTTAAAAGCTAATATAGATTTTATCTATTTAAATATTGTTTTTAAAATATTAGGTATTGCATACTTAGCATCCTTTTGTAGTGAAATATGTAAAGATGCTGGTCAAGGGAATTTAGCTTCCAAAGTTGAGTTTGCCGGTAAAATATTAATACTGGTGCTAGCGATTCCTATACTTATGGCAGTATTGCAATCAATATTAAAGATTATGTAAATGGGATATAGGAGTAATTAATATGAAAAAGTTAATAATTATTTTGCTAATGTTCTTACTAATCCCCCTCAATGTACAAGCTTATACATCTGATCCTGTTAAAGATTCTGGTCCTGTTATTGATAAAGAACAAACAATGCAAGTAGAAGAGCTGTATGATTACATAACAAATATGAAAACCAAATATGAAATATTAAATGATATAGATGTGCAGACATATGTTAAACAATATATAAAAAGCGGAGATGGTAAACTTTCAACAAAAAAAGTATTTAATGCACTATTAATATATGGATTTAGAGAAGTAGTAGCCTGCGGAAAACTTATGTCTATGATAATAATCATCTGCATAATTTGTGCTCTTATAAGTAATCTAGAAAATGCTTTTAGTAATGGGAATTTATCTAATATAGCTTATTTTGCTTGTTACGCTATGCTTATAATACTTATCTCAAGGACATTTTATATAGGAGTTTCAACGGCAAGAGATACCATTAAAAATATGACTGATTTTTTGGCTGCATTAATGCCAGTGTTATTAATGCTTTTAGCTACAGTTGGAGGATTTACTCAGGCCGCTTTCATGGATCCTTTGATAATAGGAGTTACTAATATAAGTGCTAGGATCTTTGCAGACCTTATTATACCATTAGTTAGTATTTCTTTTGTCATACAGTTTGTAAACAATATATCAGAAGAATACAAAGTGGACAAATTAGCAAAGCTTTTAAATAAGACTATACTTTGGGTTCAGGGAACTATAATGACAATATTTATAGGCATAGTTACCATAAGGAGTATGACTACGGCTACAATAGATGCTGTAACAGAGAAAACTATGAAATTCGCAGTAGATAGTTTTATACCTATCGTGGGCAAAAGTCTTTCAGATGCAATTTCAACAGTGGCAGGATATTCATTGTTACTAAAAAATGCTCTAAGTAGTATCGGATTAATTATATTAGTTATCATAATAATTCTTCCACTAATTAAGATCCTAATAATGGCTTTTATTTATAAATTAACTGCAGCATTAATTGAACCTATTAGTGACAGTAGATTAGTGAAATGTATAAGCTCAGCAGGTGACTCCTTAATTCTAATTATGGCTAGTGTTATCAGTGTTTCTGTAATGTTTTTTATAATGATATCTATAGTTGCAGCAGCTGGTAGAAGTATTCTAGGCACTTAAGAAGGAGGAGTAGTATGATATCAGGTCTTAAAGAGTGGGTTATGAGCATCTGTACTGCAATATTTTTTATAACTGCTGTGGAGATGATAATGCCTAATAATTCTATGAAAAAATATAGTAAATTTGTGCTAGGTTTAATACTAATTACAGTAGTATTAAACCCAATAATAAAGGTATTTGATAAAAATTTTAATATAAATGGATATGTGAATGAGGCAACAAAATATTTTGAGGAAAAGCAATTTCAAGATGATTATGATAAGTATAAAAATAGTAGCATTAATAACACTGTAGAAGTATTTTCAGATAACTTGGAAAATTTATGTGTTAATAAGCTAGAAGAGAAGTTCCCAAGAGATAGCTATGAAGTTTCTGCACAAGTAAGCTATGATACTGAAAAAGAAAAATTTATTATTTCAGAAGTTAGAGTAGGGGTAAATGAAGGCAATATTAGAAAAGTTAAAAAGATAAAAATTAAAGACAGCAAAGAGGTTAGTAGTAAAGAGTTAATTGATGATAGCAAAAGTAAATCAATTACCGAATATTTAAATACTGTACTAAATATACCTAAAGATAAAATAAAAGTTTATAAAATGTAGATTTATAATGAATATCATTAAGAGTGGGGAGTGAACTTATGGACCTAAAAAGTTTATTTAAACTAGAAAAGATAAGGGAAAAAACGAAAGAGAAGAAAGGAAAAGCAAATGTAGCAAATTTACTTATACTAGTTTTAATAGGAGTATTGTTGGCCATGTTAAGTAATACATTTAAAGATACAAGTACTTCTAACATAAACAATAACAATTTACCTAAAGGAAAAGGAGCAGTAACACAACAAAAATCTCAAGGAGAAGATGAAAAAAATAGTGAAGCCAAAGATGAAGAAGCGGAGGTAGAAAAAAAGCTGAAAGATACTCTGGAAAACATCCAGGGCGTTGGAAATGTCAAAGTAATGGTCTATTTTAAAGGGGGTGAAGAGCAGATACCAGCAATAAACATAAATGATGCTACAAGCCTTACGGAGGAGAAAGATGTAGATGGAGGAACTAGGAAAATAACACAAAAGAATGATGGAAGAACAATTGTAATGATGCAGACAGATAATGGGACAAAGCCTTTTGTAGTTAAAAAATACAAACCACAAGTTACAGGAATTTGCATTGTAGCTGAAGGTGCTGAGGATAGATTAATAAAATTACAAATTCAAAAAGCTGTACTAAATCTATTTGACTTAAAAGAAAGTCAAGTTAATGTCTATCCTATGAAAAAATAACATATATTGTATATAAAGGGCATATAAATTTTCTAGAAAGGTTAAAATAAAGATTATATGGGAGGTATTTAAATGAATAAGAAACAAGGGGTTATTATTGTTGTGTTGTTGGCACTTATAGTATGTGCTGGAATATTAGCAACCAAGCTTAACGCTGACTTAGATTATGTAGCAGGAAATGATATGCCAAATGGAAAGAGTACTATATCATTTAACGATTCAACTAAAAAAAATACAGGAAGCAATTTCTTTCAAGAAAATCAAATTATAAGAGACAACAATGCATCACAAGCATTACAAAATTTAAAAGCATTAATTGATGATGAACATACATCTAAAGAAGAAAGGGCTGAACTTTCCAAGAAATATACTAACTTAGCATTAGCGACAAGCAATCAATCTCAAATTGAAACACTATTAAAAAGCAAAGGCTATGAAGATGTACTATGTTATGTTCAAGACAGTAAAGTTACAGTTATAGTAAAATCTTCACAAAAATTAACTGATGCACAACAAAAACAAATTCAAGATGTAGTTATAGATGTTACACATATTAAAGATGTAGAAATTCAATTAAAGCAATAAATATGTTTGTAAAATTCTATTCCTTTTGATATAATAAGCATAAGATTAATTTGTTTTGGAAAATCAAAGCAAAGGGGGTACCTAAATGGACGAAAATTTAAATAAAGAAGTTGAAATGGGTATTGTTAAAATATCAGATGAAGTAGTTGAAGTAATTGCAGGATTAGCAGCTTCTGAAATAGATGGAATTGAAGGAATGAGTACTACGATAGTTGGAGGTATAACCCAAATACTTAGTGGTAAGAAAAATGTTTCTAAAGGCATTAAAGTTAATGTTGGAGAAGACAGTGCAACTATTGATATATTTGTTGTAGTAAAATATGGCATTAAGATTCCTGATGTAGCTAAAAGAGTTCAAGAAAATGTAAAAAAATCAGTTGAGTCAATGACTGGTCTTAATGTGTCAGCAGTCAATGTTAATATTCAAAATGTAGTACTTCCGAAAGAGGAAGAAAAGATTAATGAAAAAGAAGAGTAGTTTTACACCCTCTGAAAACAGAGGGTGTTTCCATGTTTAAAAGTGTATAAGAATATTTAATTTGATAATAATTAAAATGTATATAACTTATATATTTATCTATATTAGGTGCATTTATTTATAAATTTAGGAGGAAAACATGAACAGAAGAAAATCAAGAGAAATTGCTATGAAACTATTATTTGAAATGACTATAAATAAGGAAGAATATGAAGAAATATTAAGCAATTTTAAAGAAAACACAGACTTGACTTTAGAAGAGGTGGATTTTGATTACATAGAAAAAATAGTAAAAGGCGTTCAACAAAATACAGAAAGTATAGATAAAAAGATAGAGGAAAATCTAAAAAATTGGAAGATAGGCCGTTTGTCCAAAATAGATCTTTCTATACTAAGAATTTCTACATATGAAATTTTGTTTAGTGAAGATGTGCCTAATAGAGTTGCAGTTAATGAAGGCATAGAGCTTGCAAAACGATATTCAGCTGATAATTCACCTGCATTTATAAATGGAGTTTTAGGAAACATGATAAAGTAAAATTTAGATGGAGCTTAAAGCTCCATCTAAATTTTAAATAAAAAACATAATTTTGAGGTGAAAAAATGGGTATTAAATTAGATGGTAAAAAAGTTGCTGAAAAGTTTAGAAATCAAATAAAAAGCTTTGTAGACCATAGAGTGGCTACAGGATTAAAACCTCCATGCATAGCAAATATTTTAATTGGCAATGATGGAGGTTCCTTGTATTATGTAAATAACCAAAATAAGTTATGTGAGAAGCTTGGTGTTAGAGTAAGAAGTATTCATTTTGATGAACATATAACTGAAGAAGAAGTTGAAGATTTAATTATTAAATTAAATGAAGACCATGAGATAGATGGAATAATACTGCAGCTGCCACTACCTAAACATTTAGATGAGGATAAAATTACATCCTTAATTTCAGAAAAAAAAGACATTGATGGTCTTAGTAGCATAAATATAGGTAAGTTATATAAAGGTGAAAAGTGCTTTATACCTTGTACAGCTAGAGGTATAATTGAACTAATAAAAAGTACAGGTATTAATGTAGAAGGGAAAAACGCAGTTGTAGTTGGAAGAAGTAACATCGTAGGAAAACCTGTTGCTCAATTGCTTTTAAATGAAAATGCTACTGTTACTATATGCCATTCAAAAACAACTAATTTAAAAGAAATTTGTTCTAATGCGGATATATTAGTTTCAGCTGTAGGAAAACCAGGTTTTATAACTGATGAATATATTAAAAGAGATGCAATAGTAATTGATGTAGGCACTACTTCTGTTAATAGAAAGTTAGCGGGAGATGTACGTTTTGATGAAGTTATAGAAAAGGCTAGCTATACAACACCAGTGCCTGGTGGAGTGGGAGCTATGACTACAACTATGTTAATAAAAAATCTTTGTGAGGGATTAAAGTAATATGCAAATTAAAACTTTAACAGTTTCTCAACTAAATACATATATAAAAAGGGTATTAGATAGTGATTTTATTTTAAAAAACTCTTGCATTAAAGGAGAAATATCTAACATTAAAATTCATAATACTGGTCATATATATTTTTCTTTAAAGGATGAACAAAGTAAAATAAATTGTATTATGTTTAAAACTTATGCGGAATCTTTATTGTTCACACCTGCAAATGGAGATAATGTTATAATAAAAGGAAGAGTTTCGGTATACCAAAAAGATGGCGTATATCAATTTTATTGTGAAGAAATGGAACGGGATGGTATAGGCGATTTATATATAGCTTTTGAAAATCTAAAAAATAAGCTACTAAAAGAAGGCATATTTGATGAAAGTCATAAGAAAGATATTCCAAAGTATGCAAAAAAGATAGGAATTGTAACTTCACCTACAGGTGCAGCTGTAAAAGACATTATAAATGTATCAAAAAGAAGAAATCCCAATATAGAAATTTTAATATATCCATCCCTAGTTCAAGGGAGTAATGCTAGTTTTCAGTTAATCCAAGGGATTAAGTACTTAGATAGAAGAGAAGATGTTGATGTAATAATATTAGCTAGAGGTGGAGGTTCCATTGAAGAGTTATGGGCCTTTAATGATGAAAATTTGGCCTATGAAATATATAACTGTAATAAACCTATAATAAGTGGAATAGGCCATGAAACGGACTTTGCAATTGCTGACTTTGTTAGTGACAGGAGGGCGCCAACGCCTTCAGCTGCAGCAGAACTTGCTGTTTTTAATTTAAGTGAATTAAATGAAAAAATTAGAAACTATAGAATTTTATTAGATAATGCAGAGTTAAATAACATTAAGAATAGAGTTAATTATTTAAATATATTATCTCATAAGTTGGAAATTAGCAGCCCTTTAAACTTTATTGCAAATGAATATATAAAGCTTGATAACTTAAAGTCTAAATTATATTATATGGCTCAAGCATCAATATCCTATAAAAAAGAAAACTTGTCAAAGCTAAATTCATTACTTTGTGCACATAATCCATTAAATGTTTTAGATAAGGGATTTGCAATTATTCAAGATAGACAAGAAAATTTAGTTAAAAGTATCAATCAGTTTAATGAAAATGAAGAGTTAAGAATAACACTAAGAGACGGGGCAGTTAAAGTTAAAATAAATAATATTGAAAAACAAAAAAAGTAATTAAAATTTCGGAGGCTTTCAATGGTAAAGAAAAGAGAATCTTATGAAGATTTGATGAACAAGTTAGAAAACATTGTTAAGACAATGGAAAATGGAGAAGCAGCTTTAGAAGAGTCTATGAAAAACTATGAAGAGGGCGTAAAGATTTGTAACAAAATGTATAAGATACTAAATG
>JAYFRK010000063.1:0-3737 GCA_034925975.1 Clostridium sp. | reverse complement strand
AAGACAAACAAAAGGTTACTTTCAAAGAAGTAGCTGGTGCAGATGAAGAAAAGGGAGAGTTAGAGGAAATAGTAGATTTCCTAAAGAATCCTAGAAGATATTTAGAGATGGGTGCTAGAATTCCTAAAGGAATACTACTTGTTGGACCTCCAGGAACAGGTAAAACATTACTTGCAAAAGCAGTTGCAGGAGAAGCAGGAGTTCCGTTCTTTAGTATTTCAGGTTCAGACTTTGTTGAAATGTTTGTTGGTGTTGGTGCGTCTAGAGTAAGGGACCTATTTGAACAGGCTAAGAAGAATGCTCCATGTATAATATTTATAGATGAAATAGATGCAGTAGGAAGACAAAGAGGTGCTGGTTTAGGTGGCGGACATGATGAAAGAGAGCAAACTTTAAATCAGTTACTAGTTGAGATGGATGGTTTTGGAGTTAATGAAGGAATAATTTTAGTTGCTGCAACAAATAGACCAGACATATTGGATAGAGCTCTTTTAAGACCAGGCAGATTTGATAGACAGATATTAGTTGGTTCTCCAGATGTAAAGGGAAGAGAAGAAATATTAAAAGTGCATGTTAAGAATAAACCTCTTTCTGATGAAGTTAATCTTAAGGTTTTAGCTAAGAGAACTCCAGGATTTGTAGGAGCTGATCTTGAAAACTTAATGAACGAAGCGGCACTTCTTGCTGTTAGAAACAATAAAAAGCAAATTGGTATGGAAGAACTTGAAGAAGCTGTAACAAGAGTTATAGCAGGGCCAGAGAAGAAGAGCAGAGTTATCGATGAAGAAGATAGAAGACTTACAGCGTACCATGAAGCAGGTCACGCTATAGTAATGAAGTTTTCACCTAATGCAGATCCTGTACATGAAATTAGTATAATTCCAAGAGGTATGGCTGGAGGATATACAATGCACCTTCCAGAAAAAGATGCATCTTATACTTCTAAATCAAAATTAAAAGATGAAATGGTAGGTCTTTTAGGTGGAAGAGTAGCAGAGCAATTGATTTTAGGAGATATAAGCACAGGCGCTTCTAATGACATACAAAGAGTTTCTACAATTGCTAGAAAGATGATTATGGAATATGGTATGAGTGAAAAGTTAGGAACTATAACTTTTGGAAGCGGTCATGATGAAGTTTTCTTAGGAAGAGATATTGCTAAAGCAAAAAACTATAGTGAAGAAGTCGCTTTTGAAATAGATCAAGAAGTAAAAGCATTAGTAGACGAAGCTTATAAAAAAGCAGAAAAGATATTAACTGATAATATAGATAAACTTCATGCTGTAGCTAAAGAGCTATTAGAAAAAGAGAAAATTGGAGCTGATGAATTTAAGGCTATAGTAGAGGGGAAACCTTTAGAAGTTGATAAAGCTGAAGAAGTAATAGAAGAAGTGGATTTAAGTAAAAAAGAAGAGATATAATATAAAAAAGTATAGAGTTATGATAAAACTCTATACTTTTTATATTTTTTTAATTATAATTAATTATATTAGGGTAGAATTATAGTAATTGTGATGTTTTATGTCAAATATAGCGTAAAACTAAATATTAATAATTTGAAGAGGTGATTACATGGAATTTAATGTACAAGAAGGAACTAAAGGTTTTATGGAAATTGTTGTAGCAGAAGAAAACTCAGCTAAAAAAATAGGATCTGGATTAGCAGATGTATATGCTACACCAGCTATGGTTGGATTAATGGAAAATACAGCACAATCAAGTATTAAAGGTAGTTTACCAGAAGGATACTCTACAGTTGGAATCGAAATAAACGTAAAACATATGAAAGCAACTCCTATAGGAATGAAGGTTAGATGTGAATCTGTTCTTAAAAAAGTTGAAGGAAAAAAATTACTTTTTGAAATAGAAGCTTTCGATGAAGTTGCTAAAATAGGAGAAGCTACTCACTGGAGATACATAATAAATGAAAGTGATTTTATAAGTAAAATTCAAAAGTAGTAATGATGACAGGAAGATATTTTCCGTAAGGAGGTATATTCCTGTTAATTTTTATAAAGGGGTGTTATTAAATGAAAAGTGATATTGAAATTGCACAAAATGCTGAAATGAAGAAAATAGTTGAGATTGCTGATAAGTTGGGGCTTAGTGAAGATGATATAGAACTTTATGGAAAGTACAAATGTAAAATATCTTTAGATGTACTTAAAAGTAGAGCAGATAAAAAAGATGGGAAACTAATATTAGTAACAGCAATTAACCCTACGCCAGCAGGAGAAGGAAAATCTACAGTTACAGTTGGATTAGGGCAGGCGTTGTGCAAACTCAATAAAAATGCTGTAATAGCATTAAGGGAGCCATCTCTTGGACCTGTATTTGGAGTAAAAGGTGGAGCAGCAGGAGGAGGATACGCTCAGGTTGTTCCTATGGAAGATATAAACTTACATTTTACTGGGGATATGCATGCTATAACAGCAGCAAACAATTTATTATCAGCAGCTATAGATAACCACATACATCAAGGAAATATCCTTAAAATTGATTCAAGAAGAATAATATTCAAAAGAGTTATGGATATGAATGATAGAGCATTACGTCATATAGTAGTTGGAATGGGTGGAAAAATCAATGGATTTTTAAGAGAAGATAATTTTATGATTACTGTTGCATCAGAAATTATGGCCATTTTGTGTTTGGCGAATGACTTAATGGATCTTAAAGAAAGAATGGGAAATATACTTATTGGATACAATCTTGATGGAGGCCCAGTATATTGTAAGGATTTAGGAGTAGAAGGGGCTATGGCATTATTGATGAAAGATGCTATTAAGCCTAATCTAGTTCAGACCTTAGAAAATACTCCAGCTATAATACATGGAGGACCTTTTGCAAATATAGCTCATGGGTGTAATAGTATATTAGCTACCAAAATAGCTCTAAAGCTGGGAGATTATGCAATTACAGAAGCTGGGTTTGGAGGAGACTTAGGGGCAGAAAAGTTTTTGGATATAAAATGTAGATATGGTGGTTTAAATCCTGACTGCATAGTTGTAGTTGCTACTATAAGGGCATTAAAGCATCATGGAGGAGCAGCAAAAGATCAATTAACAAACCCAGATGTTGATAAGCTTGCTAAAGGAATAGGAAATCTTGAAAAACAAATAGAAAACATGAAAAAGTATGGAGTTCCTGTAGTAGTTGCTATAAATAAGTTTGTAACTGACAGTGAGGATGAGATACAATATATAGAAAAATTCTGCAAAGAACTAGGAGTTCAAGTAGCACTGACAGAAGTATGGGAAAAAGGCGGAACTGGCGGACTTGAGTTGGCAGAAAAAGTTTTAGCGGTATTAGAAAATGAAAAAAGTAAATTCAGATGCTTATATAGCACAGAACTTACAATAAAAGAAAAAATGAATATTATTGCAAGAGAAATATATGGCGCTAATGGAGTAGCTTATGACAATGGAGCGGAAAAGCAAATAGCTGATATAGAAAAGCTTGGATTAGATAAACTGCCTATATGTGTGGCAAAAACTCAATACTCATTATCAGATAACCCAGCTCTTTTAGGAAAACCAAGTGGTTTTGAGATAAATGTAAGAGAAGTTAGAGTTTCTAATGGAGCAGGATTTATTGTTGTATTAACAGGAGATGTAATGACTATGCCAGGACTTCCTAAAGTTCCAGCAGCTCATAAGATGGATATATTAGATGACGGTACAATAGTAGGTCTTTTCTATATTAAGGTTTACTTGACAAATTATCACTAGTGGTTA
>JAYFRK010000479.1:0-10978 GCA_034925975.1 Clostridium sp. | reverse complement strand
TACAATTTGCGCCTTTGAGTATATATATTTTGCTAGGGCAGATAGTGTAATAGATAAATTAAGCGTATATGAATCTAGAATTAATGTAGGTAAAAGGCTATGGGAAGAATCTCCCATTGACGCTGATATAGTTATTGGAGTTCCAGAATCAGGAACTACGGCTGCAATTGGCTTTTCAATTGCCTCTGGCATACCTTATGATATAGGATTCGTAAAAAATCAATATATAGGTAGAACCTTCATAGAACCACTACAGGAAAAACGAGAAACAAATCTTGAGATAAAACTTAGTGTAATAAGAAGTAGTGTTGAAGGAAAAAGAATTGTTGTAGTAGATGACTCAATTGTAAGGGGGACTACAAGTAAAAAAATTGTTGCACTCCTTAGAAAAGCAGGAGCAAAAGAAATACATTTTAGATCAGCTTCACCTATTATAAAATATCCTTGTTTTTGGGGGATAAATACACCTGATAGAAGTGAACTTCTTGGTTCATCAAATACAGTGGATGAAATAAAAGAGTTAATAGGAGCTGATAGTCTGAAATATGTAAGTATTGATGGTCTAATAAAGTCTTTGGGCAATAAAATTACTTGTCTTAAGTGCTTTTTAAATAAGGAGAAGATTTAGGTTATTATTATTAATTTTATAAAAAGGAGAGAAAAATTATGAATTACACAACTCAAATGGATGCTGCCAGAAAAAGCATAATAACAAAAGAAATGGAAGTAGTAGCTAAAAAGGAAAACATGGAGATTGAAAAGCTTAGAGAGCTTATTGCTGAAGGGAAAATAGTAATACCTGCAAATAAGAATCATAAATCATTAGATGCAGAAGGGGTAGGGGAAGGATTAAAGACTAAGATTAATGTTAACTTAGGTATTTCTAGGGACTGTGTAAATATAGACATGGAACTTGAAAAAGTAAAAACAGCTATAGACATGAAAGCAGAAGCCATAATGGATTTAAGTTCATATGGTAAGACAGAAGAATTTAGAAAGAAAGTAGTGGAGATTTCACCAGCTATGATAGGTACAGTGCCTATATATGATGCAGTAGGATTTTATGATAAAGAGTTAAGTGATATATCAGCAGAAGAATTCCTAAAGGTTGTAGAAAAACACGCAATAGATGGTGTTGATTTTATGACTATTCATGCAGGAATAAATAAAGAGACTGCTGAAGTATTTAAGAGAAATAAGAGACTTACTAATATAGTTTCTAGAGGTGGGGCATTATTGTATGCATGGATGGAGTTAAATAATAAAGAAAATCCATTTTATGAATACTATGATGAAGTCTTAAATATATGTGCAAAGTATGATGTAACAATAAGCTTAGGAGATGCTTGCCGTCCAGGATGCATAAATGATTCAACTGATGCTAGTCAAATAAAGGAACTTATAACCCTTGGAGAACTTACTAAAAGAGCCTGGGATAAAAATGTACAAGTTATTGTAGAAGGGCCAGGTCACATGGCTTTAAATGAAATAGCATCTAATATGTTACTTGAGAAAAAGCTATGTCATGGAGCACCATTCTATGTTTTAGGACCATTAGTTACAGATATTGCTCCAGGATATGATCATATTACAAGTGCCATTGGGGGAGCTATAGCAGCATCAAATGGTGCGGATTTCTTGTGTTATGTTACTCCGGCAGAACATCTAAGACTTCCTAATCTAGAAGACATGAAAGAAGGTATAATAGCTTGTAAAATTGCTGCACATGCTGCAGATATAGCTAAGAATGTTAAAGGGGCAAAAGAGTGGGATTATAAAATGAGCAAGGCTAGGCAAGAGCTTGATTGGAATACAATGTTTGAACTTGCCATTGATCCTGAAAAAGCAAGAAGATATAGAAAAGAATCTACTCCAGAGCATGAAGATACGTGTACTATGTGTGGTAAGATGTGTGCAATGAGAAATATGAATAAGGTAATGAAAGGAAAGAATATAAACATTTTAAGAGAGGATAAGTAAAAAAATAAGTGGACTTCACTTAAGTTCCCTATATTTATCACCCTATGTGTTTACACATCTTTTTACTTGATTGATTTAGTATAGTCCTTAATTCTTCTATATCCATATCAGATATTTCTTTTGCATCCTGTTTATTAAACTCTTAATTGCAGATGGTTTTCACTGAGTTTTATCTTTTAGTTCCTGTATAATATTGGTTGATGTAATTTCTAATTATAGTTTACAATTGTAATTAGGAAAAACTAACACATAATTCCGATAAATTTACATAAAAAATAACCATACTCAGTTGTTTACTTTAAATTAAAAGTGTGCCATAATAGAAAGTTGTAAAACCAAGTTTAGTGCTATTATTTACGAGAATATATAGTAACAAAATATGTAATAATAAAATAATTATATAATGATTTTAGATAGTGAGGAGTAAGAGATGAAGACAGGATTTGACCCTAAAAAGTATTTAGAAGAACAATCAAAGTATATTCTAGAAAGAGTTAATAACTATGATAAGTTATATTTAGAATTTGGTGGAAAACTATTATTTGATCTTCATGCAAAGAGAGTTTTACCTGGATTTGATGAGAATGCAAAAATTAAACTACTACATAAATTAAAAGAAAAAGTTGAGGTTGTAATTTGTGTATATGCTGGTGATATTGAAAGAAACAAGATAAGAGGAGATTTTGGTATCACTTATGACATGGATGTTTTAAGATTAATCGACGATTTAAGGGCATATGAGCTTGATGTAAATAGTGTTGTAATAACTAGATACGAAGGACAACCAGCAACAACTGTTTTTATAAATAAGCTTGAGCATAGAGGAATAAAAGTATACAAGCATAAAGCAACTAAAGGATATCCTACTGATGTGGATACAATTGTAAGCGATGAAGGGTATGGAAAAAATCCATACATTGAAACTACAAAGCCAATTGTTGTTGTAACAGCACCAGGACCAGGAAGTGGTAAATTAGCAACTTGTCTTAGTCAGCTTTATCATGAATACAGAAAAGGAAAAGTTGCAGGATACTCAAAATTTGAGACATTCCCTGTGTGGAATGTTCCATTAAAACATCCACTAAATATAGCTTATGAGGCAGCAACTGCAGATCTTAAAGATGTTAATATGATTGATTCATTCCATTTTGACGCATATAATAAAGTATCTGTAAATTATAATCGTGATATTGAAACATTCCCTGTGCTTAGAAGAATTATAGAAAAAATAACAGGTAAAGAATCAGTTTATAAATCTCCAACAGATATGGGAGTTAATAGAGTAGGTTTTGGTATTATTGATGATGAAGTTATTAAAGAAGCATCAAAGCAAGAGATAATCAGAAGATATTTTAAAACAAGCTGTGAATATAAAAAAGGTTACGTAGATAAGGAAACTTTCCAAAGAGTTAAGCTTATTATGGAAGAACTTAATTTAAAGCAAGAAGATAGAAAAGTTGTTATGCCTGCAAGGGAACGTTCAGCTAAGCTAAAAGAAGAAATAGCTAATAAAAATGAAGCCTGCCCTGCTGTAGCAATAGAACTTGAAGATGGAACAATATTCACAGGTAAAGGGTCAAATGTAATGAACGGAACAGCTGCTGCAATTTTAAATGCTGTTAAATATTTTGCAAATATATCTGATGAAATTCACCTTATTTCTCCAGTTATACTTGAACCAATTATAAACTTAAAGACAAAAACATTAGGAAGCAAAAATACAGCTTTAAACTGTGAAGAAATATTGATTGCACTTAGTATATGTGCTGCTACAAATCCGATGGCTCAAGTAGCTATGGAAAAGTTGTCACAATTAAAGGGATGCCAAGCTCATTCCACTACAATTTTAAGTAGAAGCGATGAGCAAACCTTCAGAAAACTAGGTATAGATATAACATGCGATCCAGAATATCCTTCAGAAAGTCTTTACTATAATAACTAAAAAATATAATTACATAAAATAATAGCCAGTTGTTATGAAAATATAGCAGCTGGCTTTTTGTCTGATGACCACCCCTCGAAAAATGATTGAATATACGTATAAGATAAAGGTGATATTGGACAAAATTTTGGATGTGAGGTGGAGTATGGAGGAGATTAGAGATATAATAGGTAAAAGTCATAAAATAGAAGGACAATTGTTAAATCAATATGTAGAGGAAAGAGACTCTTTAGAGCAAGAAGAGATATATAATATAGCGCTAAATCTATGTGATGCCATAAAAAATTTTAATACAATGAATTCTCCTATTTTATATAAGGATTTAAAACCAAGTGACATAGTGATAATTGAAAACAGAGGAGTTATAGTAATTCCTTATAACATTTCAAAGTGTAATAGCTCAATTGAAAGTGAATATTTATATAAAGAAAATGTTGTAAAACAATCTATACTAAAGCGATTTAGCACACAAAGTGATTTATGCAGCATTGGAATGATTATGTATTTTATGGCTACTGGAAAGATTCCATTTACAGTTTTGGAACCATTTATAGATGAAAGTTATCCTAATAATATAGATGATAATTTAAAGAGAATAATAAAAAATTGTTTTGCCATTTATGATAAGAACAAATATACTTCAATTGAAAGTCTAAGTAAAGAAATAACAGTAGAGCTATTAAAAATTAGAAAAAAAAGAAAATCAAATAATTTAAATAATTATAGTGGCAGAGGAGAATTTTTACAAGATAATTCCTCTTTTACTTGCTAATAATATTACATATATGAAATTTCTGATGATAAAAGTGAAGAGTACATATTAATTATGGAGGAAAGGTAAGGTAAATGCATATTTCACATAGTAAACTCTTGTAAACTCTAGTAAGGGAAAAGTACTCATGTTAATAGCAATATACAGCATTTGATATAAATGAATTACTTTGGTACAATTTACACGTGATTGAATATAAACCTATTATTAGGCACTTAAAGGTGTCAATAATAGGGTTTTTTATTATTATTGCTATTTAGGGAGGATTAATACTAATGAAGGGTAATAATGTGAAGCTGAGACGGGAAGTTTTTAAATCTGATGCTTGGAAAATTGTTGATTGGTTAGAAGATGATAAAGTGACAGAATATTTAAACGAAAGACAAAATGTAGGTCAGAGTATTAAGCAAGTAATATATAGAGTTAATATGCCTATTCTTACTCATCTATTTAACCAAGATGGAAGTTTTTTTATGATAACAGAAAAAGAAGAGGAATCAATTGGATTTTTAAGACTTGTTCCTAAAAAAGAATCAGCAGAAATGGTAATAGTAATCGGTGACAGGAAAAAGTGGGGTAAAGGCTTTGGAACTAATGCAATTTTTGAGGGACTAAAGCACGCATTTTTTACATGGAGAGTAGATGAAGTAGTAGCAAAAATTAATCTTAAAAATGAACGCTCGAGAAGAGTATTTAAAAATATAGGTTTCACAAAGGATAAGGAATTAGCTAAAGAAATTCAATATTCCATGTCTATAGAGAAGTTTCTAAAATTAGCATCATAATGTATTTAACGCCAACAATTAAGTTGGTGTTTTTATTTTATTAAAAAGTTATAGTTTATTATGTTTTATATATAGATTGCAGCTTTTCACATTAAGTACTTCATAATTGCTTATTTAAGCAGAGTATATCTAAAGTTTAACAAATCTTTTCATCATCAAATACCTGTGTTACAATAGTGCTTAAGGAAAATACAAGCTAAATTAATAAAATTTATACATCTAAAATGACAGTGTTAGTTTTAGATAGAAAGAGGAGTTAATAGTATGGAGTATAGAGTTTTAGGTAAGAGCGGATTAAATGTATCAGTAATAGGATTTGGTGGAATACCAGTACAAAGAATTAGTGTAGAAGAATCAAAAAAGGTAATTCTAAAAGCAGAAGAATTAGGTGTGAATTTTATAGATAGTGCCAGAGGATATTCAGTTTCAGAAGAATTTATAGGAGAAGCTTTAGAATCAAGAAGAGATAAATGGATTTTAGCATCAAAAAGTATGGCAAGAGATAAGGCTTCGATGGCAAAAGATATAGATATAAGTTTAAAAAATTTTAAAACAGATTACATAGATTTATATCAACTTCATAATATCAAGACTAAAGAAGAATTAGACAAGGTGCTAAGTGAAGATGGTGCTTATGCAGCTTTATTAGAAGCTAAAGAGTGTGGTAAAATTGGACATATAGGAATTACTTCACATAGCTTAGACTTATTAAAAATTGCTATAGAAATGGATAAATTTGAAACTATAATGTATCCTTATAACATTGTTGAAAACCAAGCTGAAGAGCTATTTATAAGAGCAAAGGAATTAAATATAGGAGTAATTGTAATGAAGCCAATGGCAGGGGGAGCTATAGAAGATGGAACCTTAGCACTAAGATACATTCTACAAAATAAAGCAGTAACTACAGCAATTCCTGGAATGGCAGAAGTAAAAGAAGTAGAGGAAAATACTAGTGCTGCTAATGAAATTTCACCATTAACAGCAGAAGAAAAAGAAAAAGCTAATGTAATAATAAAAGAACTTGGAAATATGTTCTGTAGAAGGTGTGGATACTGTGCTCCTTGTCCACAAAATATAGATATTCCTAGCATGTTTTTATTTAGCGGATATAAAGAAAGATATAATTTATCAAAGTGGAGTGAAGATAGGTATTTCTCACAAAAAGCTAGAGCAAAGGACTGCGTAGAATGTGGAGTTTGTGAAACGAGATGCCCATATGATCTTCCTATTAGAAGTATGTTAAAGAAAGTAAGAAAAACTTTTAATGAATAAGTAATAAATTCAATATATTTTTAATGAGTGAGTTAGAAGGGACTGTCGTATTAAGAAATTTACATGCAATATACTGTTTTGCAAGTTTAAAGTTAAAACAATATATTGTAGTATTCATTCTTAGTGCCACAGCCCCTTTCTAACTTAAAAAGGTTTGGCAATCTTATTTATTAATGATAGAATGATATTTGTCTTAAATATACTTATATTACAGTAAAGGAAGTGACAGTGTATATGATGGAATCAAAGAAAAGAAGTATAGTTGTTGCTATAATGGTAGCTATGTTCCTTGCAGCTGTGGAGGGAACAGTTGTTACTACGGCTATACCAACAATAGTTAAGGATTTAAATGGATTTCAATTAATAAGCTGGGTTTTTTCTATATACCTACTTACAACAGCTATATCTACACCAGTATATGGAAAACTTTCAGATTTATATGGAAGAAAAAATATTTTATCTATTGGTATAATAATATTCTTAATTGGAAGTTCACTTTGCGGATTATCAAGAAATATGTATCAGTTAATTGCTTTTCGTGGTATTCAAGGGTTAGGTGCAGGAGCAATATTTACTGTTACTTATACAATAGTTGGTGACGTTTTTAACCTTTCAGAAAGAGCTAAGGTACAAGGGTGGTTAAGTACAGTATGGGGTATAGCAAGTCTTGTAGGTCCTTTCTTAGGAGGATTTTTAATAGACTACCTCTCATGGAATTGGATTTTCTTTATAAATCTACCTTTTGGAATATTATCTATAATTCTTCTTCAAAAAAATCTCAACGAGAATTTTGAAAGACAAAAACATAAAATAGATTACATAGGGACTTTTATACTATCTTTAGCGATTATAATGCTTCTATATGGATTTATGGCAGTAGAAAAGAGTAGCAGTTGGTATTCAAAATCTTTAATAATATCTCTAGTAGGTACAATTGCTTTATTAATTTTATTCTACTATGTAGAAAAGAGAGCTTTGGAACCTATTATCCCCTTTGAAATTTTTACAAGAGATAATACTGTTGTTAACATAATAAGCCTTTTAACAGCTGGAGTTTTAATTGGAGCAGAGGTATATATGCCTCTATATATACAAAGCGTTTTAGGATTTGGGGCAACAATTTCTGGACTTTCTATGGCACCTATGTCAGTGGCGTGGCTTCTTTCTTCAGTTATCTTATCAAAAGCTATACCTAAATATGGAGAAAGAACTGTAATAGGGTTATCTTCATTAATTCTACTAGTAAGCTGTTTACTTTTACCTACATTAGGTATTAAATCATCATTAGGATTAGTTATAATTTATGTTTCTATTATTGGATTTGGTTTTGGAGGAAGTTTCACAACCTTAACAATAGTGGTACAAGATTCTGTTGGGTATGAAAAAAGAGGAGCAGCAACAGCGATAAACTCTCTTGTTCGTACTCTAGGGCAAACAATAGGAGTAAGTATTTTTGGAAGTATATTAAATATGAACATAATTAAATACTTTAATAATTTAGGAATCGGAGATGTAGATCCTAGTAATTTGTATTCTGCTTCAAGCTTAAACAGTGGAGTATCCGTAGAGCATATTAAGTTATCTTTAAACTCAGGACTTCATATAGTATTCGTAGCATTAATTATATTAGCTATATCTTGCTTTATATTATCTTTTATACTTCCTAATGGGCTAAAAGAAGATACTGCGTGCAATTAAAAAAACATTTTAGTTTAGAAAGCTACTGACAATATATTTTGTTAGTAGCTTTTATATTTTATAAAATTATAAGCTATTGTATAAGTCAAATTAATTTAATTAATAATAGTATATATTAACTGAGATATGTTTTAGAGATTGACGAAGAACTATAATATAAAAAATAATTCTAAATTCAATATAATTATTGTAGCTAAACTTAAACAGTGAACCAAAATTAAAATAGAGTGCTTATTACACACGAATTTCAAACATTAAATAAAGAATATCAAAAGATAATTATTATTGACAAAGCCTTTTAGGAGGATTATAATTTAATTGAACGATGTTCATATGAATTAAAAGATTTAAAAGTGATGAATTTAGGAGGTTAAGAAAATGGACATAATTAAAAAAATAAAACCAGCTGTTCCCCAAAAAGTTCTATTTTTTATTGCGGGACTTGTATGGGGATTTGCAGGTTCTAAAATTTTAACAATAGGTTTTAATGAATTATATAAAAATTCAAATTCAATTTATCTAAATATTATAATAGGGATAATTGGATTCTATTTTTTCTTTAAAGGTGTTTTTTATAAAATGTATAAAAAGCATACAAGAAGAATTATAAATTCACAGATTGAAAAACCTTGTATATTTTCATTCTTTGATATTAAAGGATATATGATTATGGCTTTTATGATTACATTTGGAATTCTTCTAAGAAAAGCAAATATTATGCCTCCAGTTTATTTAGGAACCTTTTATATAGCTTTAGGATTATCACTCTTTTCTGCTGGAGTAAGTTTTATATATGCTGGGGTTAGATATGAGTACACAAAAGTAAAATACTTAAATCTTCAAAATTAAAAATTTCCCGGAAAATAATAGATTTAATAATAAAACTAGCACTCTATTTAAAAAACTTTAGAGTACTAGTTTTTAATTATATTTTTTCTCTAGGTGTATAGTGAGTATGAAGAATATCATGGGCTTTTTCTCCGCCTATTTCACCTAGATATTCACTATATAGTTGCTTAACAGCAGGATTTTCATGAGATTTTCTAAGTTTTTTATTTCTATCTTCTTTATAAAGGGCTTCCATTCTCTTTTTAACTATTTCTATGTTGCCAAAATGATATGGCTGTCCTCCACCATCTATACATCCTCCAGGGCATGCCATAATCTCTATAGCGTGATATTTTGCTTTACCAGATTGTATAGATTCTAGTAACATTCTGGCATTACCAAGTCCATGAGCAACACCTATTCTTATATCTTCTCCATTTATATTAATAACAGCTTCTTTAAGACCTTCAAGTCCTCTCACATCATGAAATTCAACTTCTTCTAAGGTTTCATTTGTAAGCCACTCATAGGCAGTTCTTAAAGTTGCTTCAATAACACCGCCAGTAGTACCAAATATTACTGAAGCACCAGTTGATTCACCAAGAGGGTGATCAAAATCCTCCTCAGGAAGATTTACAAAGTCTATTCCTGCTTCGATTATCATGTCAGTTAATTCCCTTGTAGTCACAACTAAATCTACATTTTTCTGACCATTGTGTTCAAGTTCTGGACGAACTATTTCGTATTTTTTAGCGATACATGGCATTACTGAAACCACTACCATCTTAGAAGGGTCAACGCCAAGCTTTTCTGCAAGATAGGTTTTCGCTATGGCTCCAAACATAATATGAGGAGACTTACAAGTAGATGGTATATTTAGAAGATCCGGAAACTGATGCTCAATAAACTTAACCCAACTAGGGCAGCAGCTTGTAAGGATAGGAAGGGTTCCTCCGTTTTGCAGCCTATCTATAAATTCATGAGCTTCTTCCACAACTGTTACGTCAGCTGCAAAGTCAGTGTCAAATACATGCCTAAAACCTAATCTTCTTAACGCAGCTACCATCTTCCCAGTAACAGGAGTACCAGGTTCCATGTCAAACTTTTCACCTAAAGCTGCTCTAATTGCAGGAGCAGTTTGAACTATAACATATCTATCAGGATCTGCAAGTACATCCCAAATTTTAGATACATTGCTTACCTGGGTTAAAGCTGCAGTTGGACAAACGGCAACACATTGGCCACAGAAGGTACACATAGTATCCAGCATAGGGCGTCCAAAGGCAGGAGAAACTACAGTTTCAAATCCTCTGTCTACAGCAGAAAGAATGCCACAAGTTTGAACTTCATTACACATTGTTTCACATCTTCTACACATTATGCATTTGTCAAGGTTTCTATAAAGTGCTCCGCTAGAGGAATCTTTCTTATAATTAGACATATCACCCTTATATTTTATTTTTCTTATACCTAATTCAGCAGCTATTAATTGAAGTTGACATTGTGTGTTTTTTTCGCATACAAGACAATCTGTAGGATGATCTGATAATAAAAGCTCTACCATAGCACGTCTTGCTTTAATTACTCTTAATGTATCAGTTTTAACTATCATCCCTTCAAAAGCCTCTGTAGCACAAGCAGGGGAAAGGTTACGCCTGCCTTCAATTTCTACTAAGCAAACTCTACAGGATGCAGTTC
>JAYFRK010000318.1:0-2220 GCA_034925975.1 Clostridium sp. | reverse complement strand
GTATACGTGTATTTATAAATAAATACACAAAAATTAAAGGCTTTGCATTTATGCAAAGCCTTTAATTTTATATAATATATCAATTATACTTTATTATAAAAACTTAGATTGTTTATAAGTTTGTGTATTTGAGTATATATTATTTTTATTCTTCGGTGTAGTCATTACTATTTTCTTCTGTTTCATTTTCTAAGTTTTCTTCATTCTCATTATCTGCATTATCTAATTCTTCTATGATGTCTAAATCATTATCCACTGGTATGCTACATTTCATATTATCATCTTTACTATTATCTTCCCCAGTAATGTTTACCTTTGCCATAGCTACAACTTTTTCTTCTTCTGTTGTTTTCATTAAAGTAACTCCCATGGCATTTCTACTTGTAGTAGATATATCTGATATATTTATTCTTATAGCTATACCATTAGTATTTATCAGCATCAATTCTTCTTCATTGCTAACTAATCTTGCTCCTATAACCTTTCCTGTCTTATCAGATATTTTATAGGTTATAACTCCCTTACCGCCTCTTTTTTGAAGGGTATATTCTTCTATGTGGGTTCTCTTACCATATCCATTTTCACTTACTACTAAGAGTTCTTGGCTTTCATTAACTACTTCCATGCCGACAACTTCGTCACCTTTTCTTAATGTAATTGCTTTAACTCCGGAAGCAGTTCTTCCCATTGGCCTTACATCACTTTCATTAAATCTTATTGCATAACCATTTTTAGTTACATATATGATTTGACAATCTCCTGTTGTAACTCTTACACTTATAAGTTCGTCGTTTTCCTTTAAATTTATTGCATTTAACCCATTCTTTCTTATTGAAGAATATTTGTCAAGGGAAGTTTTCTTTATAAGACCTTCCTTAGTTCCCATAACAAGATAGTTATCTTCTTTAAATTCATTGATATAAATTACTGCTTGAATTTTTTCATTTGATTCTATAGGTATTAAATTTATAAGATTAATACCCTTTGCTGTTCTGCCAGCCTCTGGTATTTGATAAGCCTTAAGCTGATATACTTTACCTAAGTTTGTGAAGAATAAGATATTATTGTGAGTAGTAGTAGTAATAATATGTTCAACAAAATCATCTTCTTTTGTTGACATAGCCTGTATTCCTCTTCCCCCACGTCTTTGAGCACTATAAGTTTCCATTGGAAGTCTTTTAATGTATCCAGCATGAGTTAGTGTTATTACTACATCTTTTTCTTGTATTAAATCTTCCATGTTTATATAATTATCTTCATCAGCTATTATCTCACTTTTTCTTTCATCACCAAACTTACTTTTTATCTCATTTAATTCATCTTTTATTATTTTTAACACTAATTCTTCATCAGCTAATATCTCTCTAAGATGTTTTATAAGCTCTATTAATTTATTATATTCTTCTTCAATTTTTTCTCTTTCAAGGCCAGTAAGTCTTTGCAATCTCATATCCAGAATAGCAACTGCTTGTTTTTCTGAAAGACCGAATTTTTCCATAAGACCTTGCTTCGCATCATTTGTTGTTTTAGAGCTTCTAATAAGTTTTATAACTTCATCAATATGATCTAAAGCTATCTTTAATCCTTCTAAGATATGTGCTCTAGCTAAAGCTTTATCTAAATCAAATTGAGTTCTTCTTTTTATAATTTCTTCTTGGAATGCTATATAATGCTTTAGTACTTGCTTTAAATTTAACACTTGAGGTTCACCATTAACTAGTGCAAGCATTATTATTCCAAAGCTATCCTGCATTTTTGTGTGTTTATACAGTTGATTTAGTACAACATTAGGATTTGCGTCTCTCTTTAATTCTACAACAATTCTCATACCTTCTCTATCTGATTCATCTCTAAGGTCTGAAATTCCATTTATCTTTTTATCTTTAACAAGATTTGCTATACTTTCTATAAGTCTAGCTTTATTAACCTGGTATGGTATTTCAGTAACTACAATTCTATGCTTTCCTTTTTCCTCTTCAATATCTGCCTTAGCTCTCATTAATACCTTACCACGGCCAGTTTCATAAGCTTCTCTTATTCCGTTTCTTCCCACTATTACTCCAGCAGTAGGAAAATCAGGACCTTTTATTTCTGTCATCAATTCTAAGACTGAAACATCAGGATTTTCTATAACCATATTTATTCCATTTATAACTTCTGTTAAATTGTGAGGAGGTATATTTGTAGCCATACCTACAGCTATACCTGAAGATCCATTTA
>JAYFRK010000206.1:0-7395 GCA_034925975.1 Clostridium sp. | reverse complement strand
TAAAACATAAATTGTTGGTGAAATACTTTTAGACTTTCCTCCAAGTAAGTTAAATACTACATATGCAATAACTCCAAACATCAATCCAGTAGCTATACTATAAGTCAAAGGCATTAAAATTATTGTTAAGAAAGCTGGTATTGCTTCTGTATAATTTGTGAAGTCTATTTGAGTTATATTCTGCATCATAAATAATCCAACTATAATAAGTGCTGGAGCTGTTGCACAACCTGGTATTGCCATAAATATAGGTGCAAGGAATAGTGAAAGTAAAAATAAAATACCTGTAGCAATAGCAGTAAGCCCTGTTCTTCCTCCCTCTGCTACTCCTGCTGAACTTTCAACATAAGTTGTAACTGTAGAAACTCCCATTAAAGCTCCCATAGTAGTTCCAATAGCATCTACTAATAGTGCTTTATCTGCTCTTAATACATTTCCATCTTTATCTATCATATTAGCTTTAGATGCAACTCCAACTAGTGTTCCTACTGTATCAAAAAAATCTACAAATAAGAATGTCAATAATATAGATATGAAACTTACAAGTCCTTCTGTATGAGTAAATACTGAAAAGTCTAGTTTACCAGCTATAGGACCTATTCCATGGAAAGCAAATATACCTTTTGGTAAATAAATACCATATAATTCAGCAGCTTTAGCTGGTCCAATTATAACAGCGTAGATCCATGATATAATTGTACATGCTAAAATTCCCCAAAGAATTGCACCTTTAACTTTTTTGTAGACTAGAGATCCTATAATTACTATTCCAATTACAGCAATAACTGCTCTAGGATCTTTAAATGTTCCTAATGTAAGTAAAGTAGCATCATCATTAACTACTATCTTTGCATTTTGAAATCCTATTAACGCAATAAACAGACCTATACCAGCGCTTACAGCTATTTTCAATGTTAAAGGAATCGAATTAACTACCATCTCTCTTACTTTAGTTACAGATAGAATTATAAATATAATTCCTTCAGCAAATACTGCAGTTAATGCAATCTGCCATGGCACTTTCATGTTACCACACACTGAAAAGGCAAAGAATGCATTAAGCCCCATACCTGAAGCTAGTGCAAAAGGTAGATTTGCATAGATTCCCATGAGGATTGTAGTAAGACCTGCTGCAAGACATGTAGCTGTTAAAAGAGCTTCCTTAGGCATACCCGTAGTTGATAAAAATTCCGGATTAACTGCGATAATGTATGCCATAGTTAAGAATGTAGTTAATCCTGCAATTAATTCAGTTTTTACTGTTGTCCCATTTTCCGTCAACTTAAAAGTCCTCTCTAAAAAACTGTCGTTATTAATGCCACTGTTCATACTCATAATACCCCTCCTTTCTTGCATCTTGGATAATATATTTAAATCCAAAATACTCTAATAGATGAGTATGCAAAATGTAATTAATTTAGAAAAACATTATGTCTTAGATCTAATAGCTTTAGACTATATAAGAGCAATATTAATGCCAAGTTTAAACATAACAAAATTAAAGATGAAAATGTAAATATCACTAAATTTACATATATATCGCAAAGTCAACTATCATATTGATAAATTCTTTAGAATAATGACTTGGAACAGTGTATAATATTTAAGTTCAATTGAATTTATCAAAATTGTAAATTTTACCATTTTGATAGATGATTTATAGTTCCCTAATAAGTTATCAAATATTTATTTATAAATTTTTTATTACCCTATTAACATTTTTTTCATTTATATGTTGACTTTTACATATAAATATTTTATACTGTGATAGTAAATTAAATAAAAATGATTAAAACTTAAAGGAGGTAGAGTTATGTTTAATACATGTATCAATATAAATACACTTAAAATTCAATATAGAATGTGTGAAAATAACTCTGCTGTAAAATACTCATTTTAAATACTATATAACTATATATGTAGATATTTAATAACAAGTAATTTCCGCCATGAGTTATAGTACTCATGGCTTTTAGTTTCTAATAATATATATTTTTTTAAATTTATTATTATGTTTTAAAGCCGTGATATTCACGGCTTTTTATATTTTAAAAATGACTTTATAAAAAAGCTAATATTATTTTTAAAAGTTATAATTAGCTAAAAAAAAGTCAAAAATTATAAAAAAGGAGTAGATGACTATGATCAAATTAGCAAATCCAACAACAAATTTAACAAACGGAAAGCAAAATAAAATATCAGGAGGTAATACATTTGTTAAAGCCCGGAGTAAGTTTTCAATATTTGAACCCTAATTTTAATTACCATAATCTTAATAGAGGATTGGAATATCAACTAAAAGATTATTGCAAATCTGAAGGTATAAATCTTTATTATTACTTATATTTATTAGAAAATAATAAATATAAAATTTCTAAATTCAAATTATTCGCTTTATCAGGTGGAATAATTTGCCTAGGAGTATTTATAATGACATTATTTTATTAATTTTAGTTAGATTTATAGATTGCAAACTTTATTACTATAAAGAAATTTTGGTCTTAATACATTGTTTATAGGTATTAAGGCCTTTTCTATTTTGTAAAAGATTATACATAAGTTAATAATTAGTTTTCATTTTATTAAAACTCATGTTATTTACTCCGGGTAGATTATCTGTTAAAATTAAAGTTATGATAATTAACTACTAGATAATACATTATGTCTTATGCAAAATGTCGATTAGACACTAAACTTAAATATTAAAATACAAATAGGAGTAGGATAACTAATGAGCAAAAAAAGTAAATTTGATAATAACTACAGTTCTCTTGAAAGTAGCGAAGATACGAAAAAGTACATAAAAGAAATGCACGAAATGGCAGATAAAAATGCTAGAACTAGTAATATAGTTTTTACAGCCGTAGGAATACCTATTTTAGTTATTATTCTTGTTACAATAATACAAATGTTTTCTTTTACTATTAATCTAGCAAAAGGAAACGGGAAAATTAAAGCTCCTGAAGTAGTTTCGGATGCTAATAAACCATCTCAGGGTAATTCTGATAAATCTGGGACAACTCAAAGTGGACAAGACAATAAAAATACTTCTGTTCAAGACAATACTGGTAAATTTAATGATAAAATTTATACTTATCTAAATGATAAAGCTAATAGAACTTCATCATTAAATAAAGCAATAAAATTGAATAATGGAAGTGATAAGGGTCTTTCTACAATATTTGTAGCACAAATTCTCCGTGATAATGGATATAATATTCCAAATACAGTTATAAATACAGATTCTTTAGTTAAGCAGCTAGAAAAGGATGGCTGGGAGAAAATCACAGATTATAACAAATTAGAAAAAGGTGATGTTTGCTTTACAACTAAATCTAAATCAGGGTCTCCTTCACAAACTTATATTTTTATGGGATGGGTAACTGAAGGTAAAACTGATTATGGAAATATAGTTGATAATCAAGCTTCTGAATATAAGGATACTCTTCATAAAAGAAATATATCTGTTTCAACTCCTAAGAAAGATAAATTTGAATTCTTAATGAGAAAAAAACAATAATAAAAAAATCTAGACCTAAGCTTTTGGGTCTAGATTTTTTTATTTATTCTTTACTTTAAAATTTAAATATTTAATCTAATCAATACCCTTATATTCCATTTGATAAAGTTAATCATATAATGTAAACTATAATCATAACCATATGTAAAGGTTTTAATTACTCTAAATTGAGTAAAACTTTGTTCTGGTAGAGCCTATATTCTATCTAAATCCTAAAATATTAAATTGAGGTGAAATACTATGAATAATATTTTAAATATTATAAAGGATAAAGTGTTAACTTATGAACAAAAGGTATTAAACCTTGCAAGAGAAGCTGAAAATAGCCTTGACGTTTTAAATATAAGTAAAGAAGTTCAAGAGTACAGAAATGAAGGCATAATTTGTGATCTTAACGAGGGACTTGCTCCCTACAGACCTAGATATATAGCTCCTGACTACGAAAAATTCATAAAAAATGGAAGTAAATTTTTAGGACTAGAACCTCCTAAGAATATTTGGGAAGCTACTAATAACTTGCTAATTCTGTATAAACACGTACCTTCTATAACTTCATTTCCTGTATACATTGGAAATATAGATACTTTACTTGATCCATTTATACAAAATGAAGATGAAGCCTATTTAGCAATTAAGCTTTTTATAACTCATATTGATAGAACAATAACTGATTCTTTTTGCCATGCTAATATTGGTCCTAAGGATACAAAAGCAGGGAGAATAATCTTAAAAGTTCAAAGTGAACTACAAACCTCCATACCTAATATAAGTTTAAAGCTGAATAATGATACACCAGATAATTTTGTAATTGAAGCTATTAAAACAGCTCTAATTACAGCAAAACCAAGCTTTGCAAATGATTCCATGTTCTCAAAAGAATTTAATAATAACTATTGTATAGCAAGTTGCTACAACGGACTTCCTATTGGCGGAGGAAGTTACACCCTTGTAAGATTGAACTTAGCTACTCTAGCAAAGAAAGCTCTAAGTGAAGAAGATTTTATAAACAATGTTCTCCCAGATGCTGTTGTTAGAATGACTGAATATATTGATGAAAGAATTAAGTTTATAGTTGAAGAAAGTAACTTTTTTCAAAGCAGTTTCTTAGTTAGAGAGGGTCTAATTTCAAAAGATAGCTTCACAGCAATGTTTGGAATGTTTGGTCTTGCAGAATGTGTAAATCACTTTATAGATTCAAATGATCAAAAAAGTAGGTTTGGACATAGCGAAAAAGCTAATGATTTAGGCTATAAAATTATAGAAAAGTTATATGAAGAAGTTAACAAGCATAAGAATCCATATTGTAAAATAACAAATGAAAACTTTCTACTTCATGCACAAGTAGGAATTGAAACAGATATTGGAATAAGCCCTGGATGCAGAGTTCCTATAGGAGAAGAACCAGAACTTCATGAACATTTAATACAATCAGCTAGATTCCATAAATTTTTTTCCTCTGGTATAGGTGATATATTTGCATTTGACGAGACCACTAAGAGAAACCCTGATTTTCTACTTGATATTATTAAAGGTGCATTTAAGCAGGATATGAGATATATTTCATTATATTGCACTGACTGTGATGTAATTAGAATAACAGGATATTTAGTTAAAAAATCTGAAATGGAAAAGCTAAACCGTGGAGAACAAGTACTTCGTGATACTGTAGCATTAGGACTTGGAGCCGTTAAAAATTCAAGAATACTAGAAAGAAAGATTAGAACTAATGAATAAAGGATTAATTAATAGAATTCTTCCATTTAGTTCAGTAGATGGTCCTGGCAATAGGACAGCAATTTTTCTCCAAGGTTGTAACTTTAACTGCTTATATTGTCATAATCCAGAGACAATTAATCTATGTTCTCACTGCGGAAAATGTGTTTCTAATTGTCCTTATGGTGCTCTCAATCTTGACGAAAATAAGGTATTTTGGAATAAGAATCTATGTGATAAATGTGATATATGTCTTAAAGTTTGCAATAAATCTAGTTCTCCAAAAGCAGTATATATGACAGTAGAACAGATTATAGCGGAAATTCAAAAAACCAGTGCCTTTATTTCTGGAATAACTGTTTCAGGTGGAGAGTGTACCCTCCAATCTGAATTTTTGATTAGATTATTTAGTGAAGTTAGAAAAATGGGATTAACCTGCTTTATAGATACTAATGGCTCTACTCCTCTATCAGAAAATAAAGCTTTAGTAG
The DNA here is from genome assembly GCA_034925975.1 of Clostridium sp. Lineage (GTDB taxonomy): Bacteria > Bacillota > Clostridia > Clostridiales > Clostridiaceae > Clostridium_H. The sequence continues at coordinate 1,671 of JAYFRK010000206.1, read as the reverse complement.
ATGTAATGGATATGGCTATGGTAGATTTAAAATCCTATGATCCTGAAGAACATAAATTTCTTACAGGCATGGGCAATGATGTAGTAATAGAAAATATTAAATATCTCTCTAAAATTAATAAGCTTTATGAAGTTAGAACTGTTATTGTTCCTGAGCTTCTAAATAATAAGTACAATGTAGATATGACAAGCAAACTTATTGCTTCATTAAATCCAAATATAAAATATAAATTTATTAAGTATAGGCCTATGGGGGTTAGAACTGAAATAATAAATAGTTACACTCCTTCAGATGAAGTTATGGAAGAACTAAAAATAGTAGCACTTGAAAATGGCTGTACTGACGTAATTTTAGTTTAATTTTAAAGTAAATAGGTTATCTCAAAAGAGAGAGTAAATAGATTTATGTAAATTTAAATCTGTTTGCACTATTTTTTAGCTCATAGATAAAAGCAGCTATCTAAAAAATCTGGATAGCTGCTTTTTTAAAATTTATATAATCTAGTCTATGCATTTTTACAATGATACCTTTGTGTACTTTTAAATTTCTGTTGACATTATCAAAGATTTCGATAAAAAGATGTTTTTCCAAATATTGACTGAAACATATACATACTATATAATGAAAACAACTGAATTAAATGATTTTATGGCAAAAGAACTATTTTCAAGTATTTGGCTATTAACTCATGGAATAGCTTATACTATTGCCATAAATCAATATTCTTTTGATGAACAAAAAACCAGGAAAATTTTAATAAATTCATTCAAGGGCATATCATCTAACTGCAAAGGAGGAATTACTATATGAAAAGTAAGTTATCTGAAAAGCAGAAGCAGCTTGACACTGATATTTGGATTATTGCTTTATTCACAATGGCAGCATTCATTATTTATATGACATTTGAAAATGAAATGATGAAATATGTAAAAGATATAACGCACCCTATTTTACTGAAACTATTAGTTAATGCTGTAGTACAGTTTTCTATTGCAGGGTTAGGAATTGTAGTTGTTTCTCTTATCCGTAAAGAACGTTTTTTTCAATTTGGGTTATTTAAGTCAGGTGCCTTCAAATCCATTTTAGGATCAACTCTATGTTTTATTCCAAGTTTGATTTATATTATTACTTCAGGGCAATTTGTTAGTTATCGTCCTCTTTCTATCTTAATTTCAGATGAAATTCTCCAAAGCAGATTTCCTATAAATGTTTTAGGAATGGCGATTATTGCCCTGGTATGGGGATTTTTTGAGGGATTTAATTATGTAGTTATCAGTGACAAACTTAATAAAAGATATCCTTCCAACAGAAAATGGATAAATATAGGGGCTATTACTTGTGCTTTAATTTGTATTTTATTTCACCCTTTCAGCACTTCTTTTTGGGGAATTATCGAAATAATCACCACATTTATTCTTATATATGGAATGCTTATAGTTAAGGAAAAGACAGGTAATGCCTGGGGATGCGTATTTGTTTTCTGCTTCTTGTGGAATGCGTTTTAGAGACTATTAAAGTCAGGTGGCAACATGTGGAAATGATGTAAAGACATTTATATTAATAACTCTTTCATCTGGTCTAAAATCTTTCCAAAGACTCAATAAGAAAAAACGTCGAAACCACAAAAACACTATATCTATGCGGACTTCCGGCGTTTTTAATATTCTTATT
>JAYFRK010000465.1:0-1574 GCA_034925975.1 Clostridium sp. | reverse complement strand
AATTTTAGCTCCAGGAACGTCAACAGTACAGCTGAACGGTATTTCTTCATTAAGCATTGCGATATATTTATCTTCATGTAATGTCTTATATATAACATTTATATCAAGTAATCCTTCAACAACTACTTTATCTTCTACTATCTTCTTATCTGTTACTAATAATTTTCCTGATGAATTTATAACTTCAACAGGCTTCTCCATATCGCTAGGTACTTCTATATTTTCTTTTATTATTGTCTCACCAGTATTTTGTCCTAAAATTATATCAAGCTCATAATTCTTTTTGTCCATCTTTAGCATCTTAGAAGGTGAATATGCATCCTCTATCATATCAAATTCTTCTTTATGCATAACCTTAGTTTCACTTCTTACCAAAGCTTCAATATCAACAATACGTCTTTCTCCTAAATCATCCTCTTTTACATCAATTTCAATGTCATCAACCCTGAATTCTGTGTTACTATCCATATAATGATCTACATCACTATACTCTATTTCATTGTTTATAAATACATCATCTTCTATACTATAAAGTTCTCTGCTTCCAGCTGCCTTATACAAAACTTGAAATTTCGTAAATGCCTCAATTTGAACTTTTCCATCTAAAAGCTTAACATCTCCTTTATGAACTAGAACATCACATTTTAATATTTTGCCTACTTCTGGCTTATCCATAGGAACTTGAAGATGTGCTTTGCTTATTAATTCACCATTTACTTTGCCAATTACTTTATCAATAGAAGAAGGATTTCTAAGAAGTTGAATATCCTCTAATGCATCCACATCTTTAATTATATCAAGCTCATTATTTTTATATACTTCTGCCTCTAATTGAACTATGCCTTCTATAGCTATCTTTCTCTCATTAATTATTTTACATTCAATATGTTCAATACTGCACTCTGCTTCACAATCCATGTCGGCTCTTGCTCCATTTATCTCAATATAATTTGAGAAATCTTTTGCATAAACTACGCTATGCACCTCACTACCCTCATCTCCATTTGCTAAGTAAAGAACGTTATAATTTATTTGTCCTTCTAAATAAACCTTATTTTGCATTACATCTTTTCCTGTTATTTTAGGTTTAGCATCTAGCATAACAATCTTTTTAACATCTGGTTGCACGTCTGGTATAACATATTCTTCTTTTATTACATTTTCTAATCTTTGTTCTCCTAAAAGCTGCTCATATTCTATATTTTCTTTAATCAATTTCATAGCCATCCATCCTACCTCCCATAAAATACCTACTAACTAATGTATATATATGGGTCTTTAAAAATATGATATTTTTCATAAATAATTTTAAAAATAAAAAAATGACACTGAAAATTCAGTATCACTTTTAACCAGCGAAGTCTATTTGAACTGTTTTTGTCAAAACATCTGAGTAACTATATGTGACTGTCCTTTGGGTGTCGTCTTCTAATCTAACAACGAATATACTTGGATATGTTTTTTCGAGGATTCCATTACTTACTATAATTTTTCTTCTTCCGTTGTTAGCTCTTAGCGTCACTTTCTCTCCTATATGGTCATCAATTTCACTTTTTATGTACGCTAATAAATTT
>JAYFRK010000126.1:0-6980 GCA_034925975.1 Clostridium sp. | reverse complement strand
AAAGCTTTAAACTAGAAATGTGCTAATTCCTGCAGGAAATATCCTGAAAGATAAGAAGGGAGTAGACTATTTAAATTAATAGTCTAATGCATAAGTAATTATAACCGCTTCTTATCGAGAGATTGAAGCGGTTTTTTTTATGCAAAATAGTATAACGCGTTAAACTAACACTAATGAACATGTAGGGGGCTACATGGAAAGTTTTAAATGAATGTAAAAATCAGCATTCATTTAAAACAGAGCATAAATTATGTAAAAGGGGGCAATTTTTATGAGTAAAAATTGGAAAAAGGGGACTATATGTATACAAGGAGGATATACGCCAAAAGCAGGAGAGACAAGAGTATTACCAATTTATCAAAGCACAACTTATAAATATGAGGATCCAGACCAAGTAGCAGCATTATTCGATTTAGAGGCAGAGGGGCATATGTATTCTAGAATCAGTAATCCTACTGTAGCTGCCTTTGAAGAAAAAGTTAGTGCTCTTGAAGGGGGCGTTGGAGCTGTCGCTGTATCAGCAGGTCAAACAGCTACTGCTTTAGCTATATTAAACATTTGTAAAACAGGAGATCATGTAGTTGCTGCATCTACACTTTATGGCGGAACTTTTAGTCTGCTTTCAACAACCTTAAAGAAATTTGGAATAGATGTAACTTTTGTAAATCCAGATTCAGATGAAGAAGAAATATTAAAGTGCTTTAAAGAAAATACAAGAGCTATTTTTGGTGAGACCATAGGGAATCCAGGATTAAATATTTTGGATTTTGAAAAGTTTTCATCAGTCGCAAAGAAAAAGCAAGTGCCTTTTATTGTAGATAATACAATAGCAACTCCATATCTTTGCAACCCGCTAAAACTTGGAGCTAATATAGTTGTTCATTCTACAACAAAATATATTGACGGTCATGCTACCAGTATAGGTGGAATCATTGTAGATGGTGGAAATTTCAATTGGGACAATGGAAAATATCTAGAGCTTATAGAACCAGATCCAAGTTACCATGGAGTTAAATATGTTGAGAAGTTTGGAAATGCAGCATATATAGTGAAAGTTCGTGTTCAGCTTTTAAGAGACCTAGGAACTTGCACAAGTCCTTTTAATGCCTTTTTATTTAATCTGGGACTTGAAACACTACATTTAAGAATGGAAAGACATAGTGAAAATGCTTTTAAGTTAGCTAAATACCTAGAGAAACATGAAAAAGTAAGCTGGGTAAGCTATCCTCTCCTTGAAAGCCATACTACCTATCCTCTAGCTAAAAAATATTTGCCTAAAGGGGCTAGCGGTATATTAACTTTTGGAATAAATGGAGGAATTGAAGCAGGTAAGAAATTCATTAGAAATCTAGAATTAGCTGCTTTAGTAGTTCATTTAGGAGATGCAAGAACATCAGTGCTTCATCCTGCTAGTACAACACATAGGCAATTAACTGAAGAGCAGCAACTAGCATCAGGAGTTACACCAGACTTAATTAGGGTTTCTGTAGGAATCGAAGATATTGAAGATATTATAGCTGATTTTCAACAGTCTTTAGAGAATTTAGGGAACTAATCCGATGACTACCCGCTCTAATACTCTCATGGGAGTAAAAACTCCCTCCGAAGCAAAGAACTCTGTTAATATAAGTATTATAATAAGATAAGGAGAAAGAAAGTATGCCAATTATAATACCCAAAAATCTTCCTGCAGCAAAAATTCTTGGGGATGAAAATGTATTTGTGATGTATGAAGATAGAGCATTACATCAAGATATCAGACCTTTAAAAATAGTTATACTGAATTTAATGCCAACCAAAATTCAAACAGAAACTCAAATTTTAAGATTACTTGGGAATACTCCTCTTCAAGTGGAGATTAAATTACTTCATATTGAAGAGCACAAATCAAAAAATACATCTGAGGAGCATTTAGAAAGCTTCTATAATAGCTTTAAAGATATAAAAGATGAAAAGTTTGATGGCATGATAATAACTGGTGCGCCAATTGAGCATTTAGATTTTAAAGAGGTCGATTACTGGAATGAACTAAAAGAAATTATGGATTTTTCAGCTTCTAATGTAACTTCTACACTTCATATATGCTGGGGAGCGCAGGCAGGACTCTATCACCATTTTGGGATTCCTAAATATCATCTCTCTAAAAAGATGTTTGGTGTTTTTAAACACACTATAACAAATAGTGGAGTGAAACTTTTAAGAGGTTTCGATAATGAATTTTATGTACCTCACTCCCGCTATACAGAGGTATTGAAAAATGATATTGAAAAGGTTGAAAAACTTGAAATTTTGTCAGAATCAGAAGAGGCAGGAGTGTATATAGTAGCTTCTAAAGATGGAAAACAGATATTTATTACAGGCCATTCAGAATATGATGATATAACCTTAAAATCTGAATATCTTAGAGATATTTCAAAGGGATTGAATATAGAGATACCTAAAAACTATTTTATAGGTGATGATCCTAAAAAAGAGCCTATTGTAAGATGGAGAGCTCACGCTAATTTAATATTCTCCAACTGGCTTAATTATTATGTTTATCAAGAGACGCCTTATGATCCAAACATAAGAACCTAAATAGTTAAGAAGATATAATCAAGAAATAAAGAGTGTAATAGTGAGAGATTAGTTTCACTATGCACTTTTTTTTATAATTATAAATTAAACTTTTATTTAGAATGCTGTAAATACTGATAATAAAGGATTTAATAGTAATTAAATTATGTTTTAACTGTTTATACATAAATTTATGCAATTTAAGTATAAAAATTTATTGTGTAAATTACGATAATTATACAAGGTGGTAAAAAATAAGGAGGGATAAAATGAATAAAAAACTAAAGACATTAGTGGCTACATTTGTCATATCAGCATTTATTATTCCAGTAAGTTACGTAAATGCTAAACCTTATGACAATGTAAAAGATGTTAACACTAAAAAGGTTGACTTAAAGGACAAGAACAACAAGGAAAAGGACAAAAATACTAAGCAATTAGAGAACATGCTAAAGGTAATTACAAAAAGATTAGACTCAATTGAAAAGGAGACATCTAAAATTAATGATCAAATCAGTAGTTATTTTAGTACTGGTGAATCAAATTCTGAAGACACAGATGGTGAAAGTCAAGTAGAGAATCCACAGGAAAATAAAGACATGACTGAAAATACTGAGCCAAGTGAAAGTGGACAAGCAGCTTTAGAAGGAGCTGAAGCTACAGAAGCTACAGTAGAAACCACTCAACAAGATGGTACAACAAATAATGAAACAGTAGAAGCATCAGAGGATACAACTAAGACAGAAGAAACAGAAAAAATAGAAGAAACAACTGAAGCAACTGAAGATGCAGAAGATGCAACAGACGAAGAAGAACAAAAGGAAATTGATGAAATAGAAGAAGATTTTAAAGATGAGGATAATTCACGTTACAATAGCTTTTATGGAAAATTAAATGCTGAACTTAATAAGCTTAATAGTGTAGTGAATAAACTAAATTCTTTAGGAAATAAGTATGGTAAAGATAATACAGAATTAAAAAAGGCTTATGATAGAGTAAATGAAATAAAAGAAAAAATCAATACTATTATAGGAGAATTAGATGCAAAACAAAAGGAAGTTGTAAGCTCTGTAAGAAATGATAAAAACAAAAAAGTATTAGAAACAAAAAAAGATATTAGTGTAAATAAAACTTGGGCTATAACATTTACTAAAGAGTTAGATCCAACTACTGTTAATGGTGAAAATGTTGTAGTTTCTGATGAACAAGGTAATGTAGTGGCAGTTGATATAAGCTATAATACAGAGAAAAAACAAATAGTTATTGAGTGTAAAGAAGGATTTAAATCTGGTACTACTTATTATTTAAACCTTTCAACTAACTTAAAATCTGTACAAGGAAATAACTTAAGTGAACCTATAGAAATGGGATTTACTATAAAATAATCTATCCTTCCATTTAATTATAAAATAATGACTACTTTCAGCTTATTAATAAATGAAAGTGGTCATTATTTTATTTATTATGCTGGGTTTATAAATCCTTTTCCTTGTACCTCTGATGTATCTGTTATGGATATAAAAGAATTAGGATCAATTTCTCTAATAAGTTGTTTTAGCCTTGGAAGCTGCCCTGGAGATACTACACAGTATATTATATTTATTTGTTCTTTAGTATAAGCGCCTTCACCGTAAAGTATTGTAATTCCTCTATTCAATTTATTCATTATTGCCTTAGATACTTCATCTTCTTTTTTAGTTACAATTATAAGCATTTTTTGCCTACTAAAGCCTTTAAGTACCATATCCATGAAATGGGAAGAGGCATACATAACAATGAGAGTATATAAACCAACTTGGATTCCAAAAAATACAGAGCCCACAGCTACTATAATAAAATTAAGTGCAAAACTTGCCATGCCTATATCCATATTATATTTTCGTTTAGCAATTACACTAATTATATCTATTCCACCAGTAGAACCTTGATTAGAGAAAACTATACCAAGACCCAATCCACCTATGACTCCACCATATATGCAATACAATAATCTGTTTACATCAGGTGCAGGAGATAGAATTTTTGATAAAGGTGAGGTTATCATAAGACCTAATGAAAGTGCTAAGGTTCCTATTCCAGTAAATAAAGTGAATTTTTTATCTGTTTTTAAAATACTTAATATAAAAAGAGGAATATTAAGTATTAGAAGTAACAATCCCACTGGGATATTAAATAAATAATGGATTATAAGACTAATTCCAGATAAACCACCGTTTAATAATTTACTGGGGATTATAAATAGATTAACGGCAGCAGCATTTATAAGGCTACCTAAAATTATCATTATAGTTTTTTTGGTAAATTCAGTTTTTGACATATTTAAAAAACTTATATTCATTTTCAACCTCCTGATAAAAGCTTAGAATTATTATACCCACAAATATAGTATTAAACAAGAAAAAATTCATATTATATCTAATCTGAATAATGTAGGAAGATTATAGAGAAGATAATTAATAAGATTAAATATATGAAATAGGCAGGAGGAAAAGATGGTTCAATTGACATTAGCACACTATATATATGTGTTAATTATTATTGCCATAATAATTACTATAGTTTTAAAAAAAGACATTACTCTACTTTCAATTTTAGGAGTAGGTATAATAGGTTTTGTAAACAGTCTAAATCCTTTAAGAACATTAATAGTAATATATAAAGCAATAACAGTTTCGGGGAAAGAATTTATCGACATAATACTTATAATCTCATTAGTAAATGCTATGTCGAAAGCTTTAAGTGATATAGGAACAGACCAGATTATGATAGCTCCAATTAAGAAGTTAATGGTAAATAAGGTGGTGGCATTTTTTATACTTGGCATTACAACTACTATTACTTCTTGGTTTTTTTGGCCAACACCAGCAGTAGTGTTTATAGGTGCAATTATGGTTCCAGCTGCTATAAAAGTCGGTATTCCAAGAATGTGGGTGGCTGTTATATTATGTTTATTTGGAAAAGGAGCAGCTTTATCAAGTGATTTTATAATACAAGGGTCTCCTGCTATTACTGCCAGGGCAGCAGGAATAGAAAATACTCTTGATGTTGTAAAGGCCAGCATACCCTTTTGGAGTACTATGTGTATTTTCAGTATTGGTACTGCTTTTATACTAATGCATTATGATAAAAATGAAGATATGGCAGAAGGAAAAGTAGATAAAATAGAAAATCAAATTAGTAAATATACATCTGGGTCAAAGCTAATTTCAATATTAGTTCCACTATTTTTTTTAATAGATGTAGCACTTTTAGTTACATTCAATCTAAAGGGGGATGAAGCCACAGCCTTGATAGGAGGTACTTCTGTAATAATATTAATTATTACAACTATTAAAAGGTGTCATCTTTCTAAAGCTTCTGGGATTATTACAATGTATATAAAAAATGGATTCATGTCTGGAATGAAAGTATTTGCTCCAATAATTGTGATAGGGGCTTTCTTCTTTTTAGGTAGTGAAGATACTGCAAAACAAATCTTAGGACCTAATGCCACTGGATTTTTAACTGACATTGGAATTTATATATCTACTAAGATTAAATTATCAAAATTTACGGTGGTTGCAATGCAGGGAGCTATTAGTGCTATGTTAGGGATAAGTGGATCTGGATTTGGAGGACTTCCTTTAGTAGGTACGCTGGCAAGAGCTTTTCATACTTCAATTAACGTAAACCTAGAGAAAATAGCTGCCTTTGGCCAGGTTATTACAATATGGATAGGTGGTGGAACTATTATACCTTGGAGCGTAGTTCCTGTAGCTGCCATTTGTGGAGTTAATCCATTTGAACTTGCCAAAAAGAATTTAATTCCAGTTATAGTTGGATTAATTGCTACACTTATTATGGGTTTGATATTAATCTAGATTGGAATAATTATTATAATTTTACTCACACTAAAACTATAGCAATGTAAGATGTAGGAGGAGACAGAGTTGGATAATGAGGTAAACAATAAAAAGTTAAATATTCTCCTTTTCAGCGGGGAATATGATAAAGCCTTAGCAGCACTAACAATAGCTAATGCTGCAAGAGAAATTGGAGTAGAAGTGACAATGTTTTGTGCATTTTGGGGATTATTTTTATTAAGAGACCCAGATAAGATGACGCTTGAAGATAAAACAGCTTATGAGAAAATGTTCAATATGATGACTCCAAAGGGACCTGATGAATTACCACTATCAAAAATGAATATAGCTGGAATAGGGAAGGCAATGTTAGAGGAAATGATGGAAGATGTAGAAGCACCACGTTTAATAGATTTTTTAAAAGGAGCAAGAAAAAAAGGCGTTAAGTTTTATGGTTGCAAAATGTCTGTAGAGGTTATGGGATTTAAAAAAGAAGAGTTTATTCCGGAGCTTGAAATTATAACTGCTACGGATTATCTAAAGGATGCACTTCAGTCAGATATGCAGCTGTTTGTATAAAGA
>JAYFRK010000462.1:0-9363 GCA_034925975.1 Clostridium sp. | reverse complement strand
ACTTAAGCATAAATAAAGGTGAGTTTGTTGCTGTAGTAGGACCTTCAGGTTCTGGTAAGAGTACTTTGCTTCATCTTTTAGGGGGACTGGATAGACCTAGTGAGGGAAAAGTTATTATAGATGGAGAGGATATTTACAAATACAAGGAAGATAAACTTGCCATATTTAGAAGAAGAAAGATAGGCTTTATATTTCAATTCTTTAACTTATTGCCGGTATTAGATGTAGAAGAAAACATAGCTTTACCAGCTTTACTTGATAATGATAAGGTAGATAAAAATTATTTAGAGGATATAATAAAGCTTTTAGGTTTAGAAGATAGAAAGCACCATTTGCCATCAGAGCTTTCAGGAGGCCAGCAGCAGAGAGTATCTATAGGAAGGGCCCTTTTAAATAAGCCATCTATAATACTTGCTGACGAGCCTACTGGAAATCTTGATAGTAGCAATTCTAAAGAGGTTATTGAGCTTTTAAAGTTTTCAGCTAAAAAATATAATCAAACATTAATTTTAATCACTCACGATGTAAACATAGCTTCAAGTGCAGATAGAGTGATAACAATTATGGATGGTAAAATAGTTTCGGACAAATATTTAAAGTAAGTTAGGAGTGAAAAAGATGATTAGCAGTTATAAAGAGATAACTTGGAAATATTTAAAAAGCAATAAAAAGAGGACTATACTCACTTTAATTGGAATCATATTGTCTGTAGCTTTAGTGTCTTCAATAGGATTTTTTTTGAAGAGTATGCAAGAGGCTATGATACAGGATATGAAAAACAATTATGGTTCTTGGCATATTACATATTCTAAAGTAAATGATGATTTGATTACAAAAATAAAAAGTAATCCCAATGTTTTAAGAATCGGAACCTATTCAGAAGGAAAAGAAATAACTATAAATAACAGGATAAAAGCTAAAGAGATATTCGCAACAGAAGATGGAGCAAAATTGCTGCCTTACACTATTAAAGAAGGTGAATTTCCTAAAAATGATAAAGAGGTAGCTCTAGAAAATTGGCTGCGTTACAAGATAAAAAAAGATGCAAAGGTTGGAGATACTGTAAAGATAGGAGACAAGGCATATAGCTTAGTGGGGATATTAAATGACAACTTTCAAAGTCAAATATCAGGAGAAGGACAGATAATTACAGCAAGTCCTAATAAAAATACCAGTGAAAGAATGCTACTTGTAGAATTAAAGGTAAATAAAAAATTAGGAGCAAATATTAAAGAGCTTAAAAAGCTTTCAGATGAGAAATCAGTAATGGAAAACACTAATTTACTAGCGATGCAAGGAGAGGAATTTCCAAAAGAGTTACTAGGTGCATTGATAGTTATAATAAGTATTGTTGGAATTGCAACAATAGCTGTTATATATAATGCTTTCCAGATAAGCGTTGTGGAGAGGGTTAAGCAATTTGGACTTTTAAGAGCTGTGGGAACTACTCCAAGACAAATAAGAAAAATAATTTTAAGGGAAGCTACCTTTCTGGCAGCTATAGGAGTTCCTATAGGACTTTGTTGTGGGATAATTGCTCTATATGGAATAGACTTAGCTTTTAAAATTATTGGTAAGGGGGAACTAGTCTTTATTAAACCTACTATTACCTTAGATGTTTTGATAATCAGTACTATAATTGGATTAGTTTCAATCTATGCATCAGCAATGATTCCAGCAATATTTGCAGGTAGAATTTCTCCATTAGTTGCAATTAGCAGCAGAAATTCAATAGCAAAAGAAAAAATAAAGAAAAGAAATAGCTTAATTGTTGGTAAAATTTTTGGATTCGAAGGTGCTTTGGCTTCAAAAAATATAAGAAGAAATAAGAGAAGATATAGAACAACAGTATTTTCAATAGTAATTAGCGTAACACTATTTATAACATTTAAGGCTTTTGTGGATATGTCTTTAAATATTTATGATGATATGAATGAGTCAAGTAATGTGCATTTTGCAGTGGTAGGAGATGATGAGAATAATATCCTTGAAGAAAAAGTTATTCAAGATATTGACAGACTACCAGAAACTAAAACATCATATAAAGTATACAATTCTCAATATTTTCATGCTGCTATAGACAAAAATAGAGAGATGGATTCTATAAAAAACATTGGAGGAGTATATAAGAATATAAATTACCAGGGGAAAGATAAAACTCTACTTGATGCTTATTTAATGGCTTACGATGATAAATCTCTGGAAGTTGCAAAGGAGTATTTAAAAGAAGGGGAGATAAGTAAAGAAAAACTAAATAATGAAGATGGAGTAATTATAGTAGGAAAAAATAGAATTTTTAATGAAAAAACAAAAAATAATTTCTATGGATCTATAACAGATTTAAAAGCTGGAGACGAAATACTTCTTCAAAGCAATGATCAAGGATTACTTGATAGATTTAATAAAGATAAAAATAACTCTGAAAAAGATAAAGCTGCAGAAGATGATTTTAAATTTGAACAGAAAAAAGTAAAAAAGGTTAAAGTTTTAGCTATACTTAAAGATAGTCCTTTCAACTTTGCAGCAGATGAAAGAGGTATTAAAATAATAACTACAAAACAGATGGCAGAAAAATTGTTAGATAAGGAAATAAAACCTTCAGCATTAAATATAAAGCTAAAAGATACAAAGCTAGAAAGTACAGCCAAAAATCATATTGAATCTATAATAAGTGGATCAGGAAATCTAAAATTTATAAATATTATAGATCAAAACAGAAAAACAAACGCTTCTATACTAATGGTTAAGATTTTGTTATTTGGTTTTGTTATAGTAGTATCTTTAATAGGCTGTGTAAATATTATAAACACATTGACTACAAATATAATACTAAGAAAGAGAGAATTTGCGGCATTAAAGTGTATCGGACTTACTCAAAAAGGGCTTAGAAAAATGATAACCCTAGAAGGAATGCTTTACGGAATTGTAGGAAGCATATATGGTTCAATAATAGGAAGTATACTTTCTTATGTGCTATACAATAACATGAACGGAGTAAGGGAGCAAGTCTATAGGTTGCCTATAGATTCCATAGCAATTGGCCTGGCAGGCGCTATGTTAATCGGATACATTTCAATTCAAGCACCACTTAAGAGAATTAAAAAAGAAAACTTAATAGATGCTGTAAGAGAAGACTTTTAAAGCAGTAAAGAGGATACCAGAAGATAAAATTTTCAGGTATCCTCTTTTTAACTAATGTTAATGTAAAATATTGTTAACAATATAAAAATAGGATATAATATTAAAAAACTGAGTTGGGGTTATCTATGGGCTATTTAAAAAATTATGGGGGGGAATATTATGGTTACAGGTATAATAGTTGTAAATATTTTTCTTGCGGTTATATGCACAGTATTTATAGTTAAAAATTTCCTGGTATGCTACAAAGGAAGTGATAAAGGATTTAAAAATATATTTTTAGTAGCTTTTATAATTGTGGCATTGTTTTGTGCGTTAAATGGGGTATGGCAAGGAAATGTAGTAGGACAATATATAGATCATCTAGGTATTTCTAAAGGTGTGGAAGAAAAAGAAGTAGCAATGCTGAAACAAATGATAGAAACAGGTAAAAGAAGTATTATAAGAACAACTATAATAGGCTATTTATCTTTTTTCATATCTTATGCTATTTATATAAATATTAAGAGAGAAATAAAAACAAATCTAGAAAAGCATAAAGAAAAATGGAATTTAAATAAATTCAAATAAAAAACAGGAAAAGAAATGGCTTGCCAGAATAGGTGAGCCATATTTTTTATGTAAATGGTTAAAGTTTTTAAGGCATGTAACCACATCAAGAGATTCGCATATATTACAATACATAATAATATTAAATCCAAGTAATTTTATTATCGATTATATAAGGGTTTATACAGAATATAAAGATTGATAGACTATGGCAATGACTTAAGGGGAAATGTGCATGATATTATTAGAAATATTAATTTTCTTAAGTACTCTTTTTCCGATAATTCATTTATTACGGGCAATAAAAGTTGTATTTAAAGATAGAAAACAAAAAAAGTAAATTCTCATATAACAAATAAATTTAGTATAGTTATACCTTGTTACAATGAAGAGGATATAATTTTTACTTCTATAGAAGGTATAAGAAGATTGGATTATAAGGATTATGAGGTGATTTATGTAAATGACGGCTCTAATGATGATACCTTTAATATCCTAGATAAATATCTAGAACTACAAGAACAACCATATGAAGTCTCCATAGAAAATAGGAATAAATATAAAGGGTTTTATAAATCAACTATTTACCCTAATTTCTATGTAGTTAATAAAATCAATGGTGGAAAAGCTGATAGTCTTAACACTGGAATATTATTTTCAAGTTATGACCTTATTATAACTCTAGATTCAGATAGTGTTCTTGAGAAAAATTCACTCAATATAATTAATAATACTTTTTCTGATGAAGAAGTAATAGCTGCTGGTGGTGCAGTTCATGTTATGCAAAGTCATCTTTCTTCTAGTGTTAAAGGCTTTAATGAAGTGCTTATTAAACTTCAAGCATTAGATTATATAAGAGGGTTTTATATTTATAAGGCATCACTTGCTAATGAAGATGCATTAGCTATTATTTCTGGAGCCTTTGGGATATTTAGGAAAAGTGTACTTCGAGAGGTTGGAGGATATAGCAATACCTTAGGAGAAGATATAGATATAACAATTAGGTTTCAAAAGTACGCTTTAAAAAATAATAAGATAATTAAATTTTTGCCTCAGGCCATTTGTTATACAGAATGTCCTGAAAGTTGGAAGGATCTTTTAAATCAAAGAGTTAGATGGCAGAAAGCTTTTATAGATTGTATGTTAAGATTTTTCCCTTTCATTATAACTTCCTTTATCACAAAAACAGTTTCTTTTTATTTACTTGTGGAGGCTTTTTTAATAGGGATGGCATCGGCACTATTTACAATAACAATGGGGATTATTGTAATATTTAATAGTTCAACTAGAATACTTTTTACTTTTATATTTTACTTTTTACTATCAACAGTATTCAGTTTAATATATTCATTAGTGTCTATTAAGATATCAAATATCTATTCAGAACGTAAATATACCTTTAAATATTTTAGAAGTACAATAATATTAGACTTACTTTGGTATAGATATATAAATATATTATACTTTCTTTTAGGAACAATACTTTATTTCTTTAATAAAAAAAGTTGGAATAAAGTAAAGAGAAGCAAAAGAAAATATGAGCTTAATAATTAGAACTTTTTTATAAGAATAGCTATATAGTTGATTGGAAGGAGAAAAATGAATAGAAAGCTAATAAAAATATATATATTAATATTCATATCATACGTTGCAGTTAGTATCAATTTACCAAATGTTTTTCCTAAATCATACAAGGTATTTAACAATTTTCGCTTGAAAGTGGAAACAAGGGTAAAAAGTGAAAAGGTAGCAGCATTTCCAGTTACAGAAGGTAAAATAAATCTAATGTTTATAATGGATGACGGTTGGGAAACTCAATACACTGTAGGTTACAATTTATTAAAAAAGTATGGCATAAAAGCTAACATATCTGTTATACCATCTTTAGTTGGAGAAAATGAGTATATGACTTTAGATCAGTTATCTGATATGTATATCAATGGCTGGGACATGCTTAATCACACTTATAATCATTACTATTTAAATGATTTAAATTTAAAACAAAAAATCAAAGAGTTTAATAAAGGTAGAAAATGGCTTGTATTTCATGAGTTTACAAGAGCTAAAGATGATGTTGTATTTCCTGGAGGTTATTATAATAAAAATACTATTGATGTTTTAAAAAGCAATAATTATAAATCTGCTAGAAGCCTTGGAGAGGTATGGAATATTTCATCTGAGGTTAAAGAAAGCAATGTAGATATTATAAATTTAGATAGTTCTGTTGAGGCACTGTGGGCAATGGATTCTATAAATGATGCTTTAGATAAAAAAAGGGATATAATATTTGTGCTTCACAAGTTGGAAAAAGTCACAACTAACACTGGCATGCAGTATGATCCGCAAAGGTTAGAAGAAATATTAAACTATATTAATGCAAAAAGGGAAAAAGTCAATGTTGTAACCTATAGTCAGTGGCTTAATATTAGATACTAATGGCTACCTTATGTAACTTGGTATCCAAATAGTTTATATTTAAAAATAGGCTCTGTTTTAAGAGATTGTTTATTTAAAACAGAGCCTAAAGTTTAATAAAAAGCTATACTTTTTTATGGTTTTTTATCTAAATACTTTAACAAGTTATAAATTGAATATTTTAACAGCCTCTGTTAGTTCTTGAACCATAGAATTTAACTTTAAAATATAGGTATCTAATTCTTGCATTGCTGCAGATTGTTCTTCTGTAGAAGCAGATACTTCCTCTGAAGCTGCTGCTGTCTCCTCTGCAACTGCGGAAACGTTATGAATATCTTTAAGTACCTCTTCCTTATCCGTGTTCATATTTATTATGGATTTATTCATATATTGGACTTTTTCAGCTATACTCTCAATATTTTTCGATATTTTATTAAAAGTTTCTTCAGTATCATTAACCACATGGCCTTGATCTTTTACTGCATTCTTCACATTTAAAACTATATTTACAGCTTCATTAGTTTTAGCTTGGATATCTGATATAATTCCTCCAATTTGTTTTGCCGAATCAGATGATTGTTCTGCTAGTTTTCTTACCTCTTCAGCTACTACTGCAAAACCTTTTCCTGCATCTCCAGCTCTAGCTGCTTCAATTGCTGCATTTAGAGCAAGTAAGTTTGTTTGTTCAGCAATACTGCTTATAGCTTCAATAATTGCTCCTACATTTGATGAACTCACTTTAAGTTCACCCATTATAATAGAAACTTTTTCAACGGCCTTGTCGTTATCATTAGTTTTCTCTAGTAGTAATTTCACAATATTTTTAGAACTCTCGTTTATTTCTAATACTATATCAGTATTGTTTTTCATTTCTCCAGAGTAATTAGTTAGATTCTCTATTTCACTACCTACTTTGGATAATTTCTCAGCTACATCTTGAACGTTTTCTGATTGATTAGAAGACCCTTCAGCTATTTCTTGTACTGTTTTAGCAACTTCATCAATAGAGGTTGAAGTACTTTCAGAAGCACTAGTTAATGTTTCCACTGTTGATGATACTACGCTTATTGAGGAATTAATCTTATTAGTGAGCTCACGTATTCTTTCAGTCATAATATTAAAGCTATTAGCTAAATTTCCTATTTCATCTTTTGATTCTATTTCACACTTTACTGTTAAGTCTCCTTCAGCTGCTTTTCCCATAAGTAACGCTAATTTTCCTACAGGATTGGTTATTTTTCTTGAAATCATTATTCCTATCAGAATAGAAGCTGCTATTGCTACTAAAGTTACTATAGCAATTATTTTTAACATTTCGCTTGATTCCTTCTGAATTTCGCTAATATTAGTCGTTGCTGCTAATACCCAATTAACTTCTGGTACTACATCATAGGCTTGGACTTTTTTAATTCCGTTAAACTCATATTCCTTCACATCTGATGTAACTTTTTCTCCTTTTTTTATTGCTGCAATTACATTTTCAATAATAGTATTTCCAGAAGGTTTGGTTATCATTTTCTGATCAGGATGTGATAGAGTGATACCGGCTGAATCCACTAAGTACATATAACCAGTTTCACCTATAGTCATTGCCCTTAAATATTTACTGAAATAATCTATATATATTGAGTTGACCATAACACCAATTACTCTACTATTTTCGTCTTTAACTGGAGCTACAAATACAACTACTGCTCTACCGTCCACCTTTGAAATTAATGTGTTACTAATATTAAACTCACCTTTCAAACCCTTTTGAAAATACTCTCTACTGTTAACATTAAGAACTTTAAGTGTTTTAGGATTACTATCTGCAATTGTTATTCCATTTGTATCAGCTAAAAATAAATGCTCATGTAATTCTAATTTATCGTACTCTTTTTTCAAAAAAGCATTTGCTTGTATACTTTCTGGATGATTTCCGGTAAAAAATTCTTCTGTGGAGTGTTTTTCTCTTAATTTAGCTGCTTCTATAATTTGTTTACTTTGAGCTAGCAGCTCAACTTGTTTTCTTTCTCCATTTATTAAAGAACTTATTATTTGTCTTTCTTGCATACTTACTGTTAGCAAGTTCTGTCTGTTAAGTTTTGTAATCGTTTTCGAATTAAAGTAATAAGCAAGTCCACTCGTTATTATAAGCACTATAATAACAAGTAAAGAAATCATCATAGGTAACTTTTTTCTAATAGTCATTTATTTATCCCCCTACCTCATATGTTGTTAGAATATTTGTTAACAGTAGAAATTGTATATTATTACTATTATATCATATATATACCTCATATTTAAGTATTTTCTCTTAATAAATGACAAAGATAGGCAAAATTATTTATTTATTCTGAAAAATATAGTGTATTATAGCTAAAGATGTGATTTACAAAGTTTTATATTGATATACTTTATGGTTTGATATTTAAAGGATTAAAGAAAAAAGAAAAAGAAGATATTTTGACAGCTCTATTAGAATAGAAAGGAGTTTAATTAGAATAAGAGTGTTTATTGCCAATAGTTTATATTTAGAGCATATATAAAAAGGTATAGTTTTAAAATGAGCTATACCTTTTCAATAATGGCATAAACAACTTTTGACAGATTTTTATCTGAAACTTTCCCCACATCATTTTTAAATTACTTTTCTTCTAAAAATATGTGAATGTCTAAGTCGCCTATTTGAGTTGCAATTGGTAAAATTAAAGCTTTTTTATTAGCCATGGAATAGGATTTATATTCGCCTACAAAAATTTGAGGTGGCACAATATCGCATATGTAATTATTTGAGTTTAAGATTGTTAATGCGTTACCACCTATAATATTAGCCATTTCTCCTAAAGCAGATGATACAAAACTATCTATTTCTTCCATTTCCATGCCACACATAGTTTTTACCATTTCTAAAGTCATGTCTTTTGGAAAACTAAAAAGAATTGTTCCCTTAAGGTCTCCAGTTACTCCAAGAACAACGTTGGCATCTTTACTGCTTACCATGCCCTCGGCTAATGCTAAATTTCCTCTTTGTATATCTATATCAAGCATTAAATGAAATACATCTCTTGTTGCTTGATAAAAAGAGTTTATATATTCTGCCTTCATTAGATTTCGCCTCCTTGGTTCTTTACGTAGTCACCAATTTTTTGATCTGTTTGAGCTACGTGCATAATTAACCAAGCCATCAGCTTACCGCCAAGTTCTTGTACTATTTTTTCTGGATAACCATCTCTTTCTAGAATAGTTACATAATCATTAATCATTTGCTTGAAGTCT
>JAYFRK010000183.1:0-2499 GCA_034925975.1 Clostridium sp. | reverse complement strand
AATCTCTAATATATTTGTTTTATTCATATTAATCACTCCTATTAAACTTTATATAATTATATTATCATAAATATTTAAAATTATTATTATTTTTAATAGATAAAGTAAAAAAATAATAACCATAACATATATACTATGATTGTTGTGGTTATTATTCCTATTCTATTAGTTATAATATTCTATTTTATTAATTGAACAAATTTATCTAAGAAATCATCTGCAGCTTTATAATCATTTTCTCCTGGAACAAACTTAAATCTTAACCCTTCATCTATTAC
Organism: Clostridium sp.; assembly: GCA_034925975.1. Classification (GTDB taxonomy): domain Bacteria; phylum Bacillota; class Clostridia; order Clostridiales; family Clostridiaceae; genus Clostridium_H. The sequence goes on along the minus strand of JAYFRK010000183.1, from coordinate 2,221 downwards.
TTTAAATTTCATAGATTTTAGTCTTTCAGTCATCATTCCAACACCTTCTCCACTCCAACCATAAGAACCGAAAGCACCTGAGGCCTTTCCTCTATTTGGTATTACAGATATTGATGTTAATAGCTTCCATGCTGGTTCAACTGCATCTTGGTTTATAGTTGGTGATCCTATAAGAAATCCTGTTGCTTTGTCAACAAGTTCTACTGCTTCATGAATATCCATAGAAGTTATTTCATGTACTCCAACCTTAAATCCTTTTTCCTTTAACTTGTTATACAAATATTCTGCCATCACTTCTGTATTGTGGTAAGCTGAAATGTATAGAATTTGTATGTTTTTTTCAAGAAGCTCTTCAGTAGCCATTTCTCTGTAAAGCTTAAGAGCTACATTTACATTTTCTCCAGCATGTATTGGTCCATGACTTGGAGCTATCATATCTATATCTAGTCCATTTATTTTATCTAATCCAGCTAGTACAAACTTTTTAAATGGTGCCATTATGCAATCAAAATAATATTTAAACTCATGCAAATAATCTTCTTTATTTCTGTCCATTACCATGTCTTCTGGACAATAATGAGCTCCGGTTACATCACAGCTAAATAATATCTTTTGTTCAGGTATATAAGTAAACATTGTATCTGGCCAATGTAAATTTGGAGCACCTATAAATTTCAATGTATTTTTACCTGTATTTAATTCTTTTAAATTATTAATATTTTCCCCTTTGAAATCTCTATTTAGGATTTCCTTTAAATAAGTCAAGGCAGCAGTAGTTCCTATTATTGTTGCATCAGGATAAACCTCTAAAAACTTTTTCACTGAACCACTGTGATCTAACTCAGTATGTTGAACTACAATATAGTCTATTTTTTTATCTCCAATTATTTCTTTTATGCGATTGTATGACTCTTCCCAAAATCCATCTTTTACACTGTCTATAACAACCACTTTATCATCGTTAATAAGATAAGAGTTGTATGTACTTCCTTTTTTAGTAGCCATTATAATGTCAAAAACCTCAAGTCCAGGGTCTTTTACTCCAACCCAATATATATCATTTTTTAACTTTAATGCTCCCATTAAACCTTCCTCCTATCCATCTCAAGTTTTTCCATATCCCCCATAAAACTATAATAGTATTTTATCATAATATTAAATCTTTTTCAATTAATAACGTTTATTAATTAGACTCCTTTAAATATTTTTATTCCCCATATTATCACTATTATTCCCTGATGATATTTATATTAATCTAATATATAAAACTAAAATCTATATATTTTTTATAGGATAAGTGGAGATTTGTTTCCCCTTACAAATATATACTCAAAATGAAGAGCTCTAGTTAATGCTACATACAATAATTTTTTATCTAATTCCATATTTCTATAATTTTCATCGCTACAATTGTACACTATACTACAGTCAAACTCTAACCCTTTTGTCATATATGAAGGTATTATAATTTTACCTAAACTTAGTATATCTTCTGTCCCTTTAATTAAACTCCACATGCCTTTGTAGTGTTTTTTTAACATTTTATTTATATTTATACATTCCTCTAGGTCTTTACCTATTATTGCCATACTACTTTTTTTCTTATTTTTTACATCTTCAATTATGAAATCTAGTTTCTCTAAAAACTCATCATCGTTATCAATTTCTATAATTTTAGGTTCTTCACCATGTCTTAATACAGGCATTGCAGGTTTTAAATTATTCTTTTGTTTTTCCAATACTCTATTTGCAAAATTTATAATTTCAACTGTAGATCGGTAACTTTGTGTTACAGTAGTGTAATTTATATTATTATTAAATATCTTTTCAATTACCTTATCCCACTTATCTATTCCCTTATAATAATATATTCCTTGGCCTACATCTCCTACAATAGTCATTGAATTATTTAAAGCCATAAGCTTTAAAACTTCTAATTGGAATAAACTATAATCTTGTGCCTCATCAATTACAATATGCTTATACACAAATTTATTTCCATATATTTTTAAATACATATATACTACAGCCGCTAAATCATCTGCATCTATTCTATTATTTTTTAAATTGCTCTCTATTTCACTTAGCATAAAATTATACAATGGTTCAGGGATCTTTCCTTCTGTTATTAGTTGAAATACTTCTCTATTTCTAAATAAATCATAGTATAAATTTAAAATGTCACTATAATTCCACTTATTAAAATACTCTTTTACTGCAT
>JAYFRK010000359.1:0-2647 GCA_034925975.1 Clostridium sp. | reverse complement strand
ATGCCATTTTTCCATCTTTACATAAATATTTTTCATTTATTATAATTGAGCCATTATCAGGAATGGTTAATCCATTAATACATCTTAGAAGAGTTGTCTTGCCTCCACCAGAAGGTCCTACTATAACAGTGATTTCTCCCTCTTTAATCTCAAGATCCACACCCTTTAGAACTTTATTTTTATTAAAGTTTTTTTCTAACCCTTTTATTTTAAGCATTATATTCCCCCCCTACTGATAATAGCTATATCTCTTTTCTATAATCTTAAATAACTGTGTAAACACTGCAATTAGAAGTAAATATATAATTCCTACTGCTACCAATGGTAATAGAGAGGCTTGCGTATTTGATGCTATCTTTCCAATTTTTAAAAGTTCGTCTAAACCGACTACATATACTAAAGCAGTGTCTTTTACAAGAGTGATAACCTCATTTGCCACTGCTGGTAATATCCTCTTTGTTGCTTGAGGAAGTATTATCTTAAAAAATATGTGCTTTTGAGGAAGTCCCAAAACTTTAGCTCCTTCATATTGACCTTCATCTATAGATGATATTCCAGCCCTGAATATCTCTGCAAAGTAAGCTGCATAATTCAATGTAAATGCAAATATAGCTGCTGGAAATCTATCAAAGTTTATTCCTACTATAGGTAATCCAAAGAATATAAATACAATTTGTAAAAGAAGAGGAGTTCCTCTCATAATTAGTACATAAAAACCAGTTACCTTGCTTATTATTTTATTTTTAGATAATCTTCCTGTTGCAACTAATACTCCAAGAGGTATTGAAAGCACTAAAGTTAATATAAATACCTGCAATGTTACTTTAAGTCCCTCAAATACCTGCGGTAATAGGTTAATCATGTTATTCATGGAAATCCCCCTCTAAAATGTTATTATTTAAATAAGTCTTCTCCAAACCACTTTTCAGAAATCTTCTTAGCAGTACCATCTTGTTTCATATCTTCAAATGCCTTATTTATCTTCTCTAATAAAGCTTTATCTTCTTTTCTTACACCAACAGCATAAGCTTCACTACCAAAATCATCTTTTAATATTTTGAATTTCTCTTTACCTTTTTTGCTTATATAATATTTAGCTAAAATCTCATCAGCTACTACTGCGTCTATTCTCTTTGCCTCTAAATCCATTAAAGCATCATTGTTAGTTTCAAATGTATAAACTTTACCATCCTTAAAGCTTTTTAAAAGGTCAGCTTCCTTATTTATGGCATCCACAGCACTAGATTGATTCTGTGCCCCTACTTTTGCTCCTTTTAAATCAGATTTACTATTAATCTTAGAATCTGCAAGAGTTATTATAACTTGTCTATTATCTAAATATGGCTTAGTAAAGTTTACTTTTTCTTCTCTTTCTTTTGTTATACTATAACCATTCCATATTAGATCTATTTTTCCTGAGTTAAGTTCTGATTCCTTCATAGACCAATCAATAGGTTGGAAAGTTATTTCTTTACCTATCTTTTTTGATACTTCTTTTGCAATATCTATATCGAAACCAACTATCTCTCCTTTATCATCCTTAAAGCCCATTGGAACGAAAGTATCGTCAAATCCGAGAACTAATTTTTCCTTTGATAGTGCATCTGATGATGCATTTTTTTGTTTGTTACCGCATCCTGCAGCAGTTAGTGCCATTACTGTGATAATCCCCATTACTACTATATTTTTTAATCTTTTTTTCATTTTCATATCCCCCGCTTTTTATAATCACTTAATATATTTATTACTTTAACATGCTAAATCGATAAAGTCAATATGTTTTAATAAATTTATTAAATGAAATGCTTATCATTTGTTAAACTTTATTATAGCTCTGTGAATTTAGCTAACTATAGCTCTTAGATTTCTGATTTATAATATCTTTCACAGTAATTTCTGGATGGGTATATTGTGTTTTATCATTTGGAATTAACCTACCTATGGATATGGCTCTCTTCGGACACCAGTGAGCACAGGCAAAGCAATTCTCACAATTCTTTTCAATAAAGTACTTATCCTCCTGCTTATGTATATTAGAAACTGGGCACACCCTCTCACATATACCACAATTTATACACTTTTCATAATCTATTGTTTTGTTATTAATCTTATAAATTAAATTTAATCCTCTCCCTAATACTGTTTTCACGGCATATTTTTTAATGATTTTCTTAAAATTATCTGCATTTACAACTCTCTTATCTACTTCTAAAGATACTTTGGTTATATATTTACATTGGTCATTAATCATTTTATTCTTTTTTTCTTCATTAGTAGGAAAAGCAATACTATTATCAGGCAGAATGGATTTATAACCATATGATAATTTCAAACCTTTGCTTTCCAATATCTCCTTTATACTGTACAAAGCCATACCATCTTCAGCACCACAAGTAACTACTGAAAAAATATAATTGTTTTTTAAAAACTTGCATTTTTTTAAGAATTCTTTAACTATATTAGGAATATCCATACAATATACAGGAACAACTATCCCTATAACTTCATCTTCATACTGTTTTTCTCCATCCATAGCATCAACTATAGATACTAAATCAGCATTTAACTTTTCTGCAATTCCTCTAGCCATACTCAATGAATTTCCTGTACCTGTAAAATAAAAAATTGTTGCCATAAAAATACCCCC
>JAYFRK010000589.1:0-5240 GCA_034925975.1 Clostridium sp. | reverse complement strand
TCTTTAATAATTTTTCTCTGTTCCTTTTGTAATATAATATTTTCAACTTCCTGCGGGGCAGTATTCTCAGGAATTCTGTCTAAAGGTATATCATGATTTTTCCTTATATAATCAATGCTTTTATTTCTCAGTATTGTAAACAAGTATGTCTTAAACTTGTATTTTTCATTATACCTTTCTTTATAAACGTAAATGTATGCAAAACTTTCCTGTGCAATATCTTCTGCTATATGATAGTCATGTACAAAACTTTGACAAAAACTTATAGCACATTCTCTATATTTAATAACAAGCTCCTCAAAACTCCTTTTATCTCCTCTTTTAAAGTTTTGCATTAACTTTAAGTCTTCCTGCATCTTCTCCCCCCTTGCCAATACATGAAGTTCTTTAAGCTATAGCCATGACCTTCTTATGTTTCTTTGGTTTTCTGAACAGAATATTAAAATTAAATGTATACATTACTTATTCGAATATGCTTAATAAAAGTTACACCTATTTTCTAGAATTGTTTATTTTTATAAAAATAAATAATTTATAATTTCATATTAATACAAACAGTATTGGAAAGCATCTTTGTTAAACGTATTATTTGAATAATTAAGCTTTAATTGTAAGGTTCATTAAGTTTACTGTTCGGAAAAAACCTCATAAAATAGTATAATTTTATCTATAAAAGAATTATTATAAAAATATAATAGTTCTCATGAGAGATGATAGGAAAAGGAGAATTTAACATGTGTAAAAAAGCATTAGATCATTTTATTACTTTAAAAGAATATATATCTGAAAAGGAATATAAAGAAATAATTCAACTTGAGGAACTTTGTAATTTAAAGGACAAAACTAACCTAAAGTTAGAATTAGACTATAAGCTAAATATCTGTAAAAATTCTGATAAAGGATTAAAAAGCATCAATGAATTTCTCTATTATGTAGATAATGTTTTAGTTGCATACCTTGGTATCTCAAGTTTTGGAGGTAATATAGGTGAAATTAATGGTATGACTCATCCTGATTGGAGAAGGAAAGGATTATTTAAGAAGCTTTTTGAACTTGCTGTGGATGAATGTAAAAATGAAAGATTTAATAAGCTATTGTTATTGTCAGATGGTAAATCTAACTCTGGAATTGAATTTATAAAAGCTATGGGAGGAAAATATGACTTTTCAGAGTATAGAATGGAACTGCTTAATAAAATTTCATCAGAGAATGTAAATTCTATTAATCTAAGAAAAGCAGATAAGTCTGATGCCAAGGAAATAGCGAGACAAGATGCAATATTCTTTAACGATACAGAGGAAAGTGAAAGTTTTCTTATGGAAGATGAACTTCCAAATCAAGTCTCATATATGATTGAACTCAATGAGAAAATTATCGGGAAAATTAAAATAGAATATATTGATAATTTAGCTTTTATATTCGGATTTGGCATATTGCCTGATTTTAGAGGTAACGGCTATGGAAAAGCGGCTCTAAAAGAAGCTATAAATTTAATAAATAGAAAAGGCATATACAATATAGAATTGGATGTGGAATGTAAAAACAATACTGCACTAACTTTATATAAAGCTTGTGGTTTTGAGGGAAAGTCTGTAATGAATTATTATAAGTACAGTATTGAATTTTAACTCAAATATAGTGAAATTTATAAGTAAGTTCCTTGTAAAGCATTAAAAAAAATTTTTGATATTTTTAAACATTTTCAGCTTTTATATTTCTTCTTAGTCCTTTTCTATAAAAAATTATCATAAGTACTGCCGCTATAAGCGCCATAATTGCTCCATAATAAAATGGCGCTCTATTATTAATTTTATCGTAAAGTAGGCCTGCAATGACGCTTGCTGGAAGAAGAGTCATTCCTATAAGACAATTATAAATTCCAAGACCTGTACCTCTTTTATTTTTATCAATTAAATCTGAAACTAGTGCTTTCTGTATACCATCAGTAGTAGCACTATAGAGACCATAAAGGGCAAATAATAATATTACTGAAATCTGGCTATTTGTCCTTCCAAATCCAAAATATATTAAAGAATATAGTAAATATCCGAATATAATGAGTCTTTCTCTGCCTATCTTATCTGATAATACTCCTGCAGGTACTGCAAAAATTACCGATACAGAGTTAAATATAAGATACATTATTGGAATAAATGTATCACCTATTCCTACATCAGTTGCCTTAATTAATAATAATACATCTGTTGAATTACCTAGAGTAAATATAAATATTATTACAAGAAAAAAATAGTATTTATTTGAAAAATCCTTGAATTTTATTTTACCTAATAGTTCACTTTTATCTCTTTTAGCTTCCTGTACAAAGTAAATAATGGATGCCAATCCTAGTAAACCAGGTATTGCAGCTACTAAGAATACTCTCCTATAATCTCCTGGGAAAAGTGTCAAAATTCCAAATGCTAACAATGGTCCTACTATAGCTCCACTGTTATCCATAGCTTTGTGAAAGCCAAAACTCCTACCCTTCGTCTCCTCTGTGGATGAAGCTACCACTAAACTATCTCTTGGAGCTGTCCTAACCCCTTTTCCAACCCTTTCTGTAAACCTAATAATCAATACCTGAAGTGGCGAAGTAACAAATGCAAATAAGGGGGAAAGAATAGCTGTAAATGCATATCCTATTATCATAAAAGGCTTGTTCTTACCAATCTTATCACTCCACCAGCCTGACAATGCTTTTAGTGTAGATGCAGTGCTCTCAGCAATTCCCTCTATTAAAGAAAGTTCCGTCTTTGTTGCTCCTAGTGTCATTAGAAATAATGGCATGATTGCATATATCATCTTGGTAGTAGTATCCGTTAAAAAGCTGGTAATTCCCACAAAGAAAATATTTGAATCAAGCCCCAAAATACTTTTAGCTTGTTTTTCACTTTCAACCACTTTATTTTCCTCCCTTATAGCTCTATATTTTAATATGTAAATTTACTATATTTTCAAATAAGTAATCTACTCTTTAATAAGCTCCATAAACTTTTGTGCCGCTGTAGACATAGGAATGTCCTTCTTTGTTGCTATTCCTAAAACTCTTTCAGGAATTTTTTCTTTAACGGGAATTTCGTATAAGTGCTTTTGCTCTAATTCCTTTTGAACATAATCTTTTATTACACAGGAAACTCCCAATCCCCTTTTGGCAAATTCAATTAATAGCTCCATATTGCTTAACTCTATTTGCGGTAACACTGTTACTCCATTGGAACTAAAATAGTTATCTATATAATCTCTAGTATTCCCACCCTTTTCTAGAAGAATAATAGGATAATTATTCACTAACTTCTTCAATGATATCTGTTTTTCGCAAATATACTTGTATTTTTCACCTACTACAAAACAATCTTGAATTTTAAATGTTTTAATAATATTAAGAGCGTCAATGTTCTCTATATTCATATTTATAATTCCTATATCTACTTCACCTGACTCTAATGCTTGAACTATTTCATAAGTTGATTGATCCTTAACATATATTTTTATATTCGGAAATGTTAAATTATACGTTTCTAAATATTTTATAAGATAATACTTACATACTGTACTACACACCGCTATTCTTATCTGACCTAAATCAACATTTTTTAGTTCTAAAAATTTTCTTTCTGCTGTCTGCATAAGCCCATAACCTTGCTCTATATATTTGAATAATACCTCTCCCTCTAAGGTAAGAGACACTCCTCTTGGAGTTCTATAAAATAATTCTCCTCCCAATTTCCTCTCTAATAATTTTATAGATTGACTAACTGCTGGCTGTGATGTAAAAAGTTCATTTGCTGCTTTAGATATGCTTCCCAATTTAGCAGTAATATAAAAAATTTTGTAAAGTTCAAGATTAATCCTCATATAAAAATTTAATATACCTCCTATATTAAATATTAATTTTACTTATATCATTATATTGATTATAATTGCTTTATAAAAGTTAATCAATAACTAAAAGTATTGGAGGTTATAGCGTGCTGTATATATATTATTTACTATCATTAGTATCTGGATTTGCCTTAACCTTGCAGGTTGGTATAAACGGAGAACTTCGTTCAAAAATAGGGAATCCTATACTTTCATCCCTTATTAGCTTTGCCGTGGGAACTCTAGGACTTGCAATAGTATTTTTTTCTGCAGTATTAAATGGTTCTATTTCTCTGCCAACTGATAATCATATAAAAAGTACAAGCTGGTGGATGTTCCTAGGAGGATTATTAGGAGCTTTTTATATATTCACTACTATATTTGCCTCTCCTAAAATTGGATTTGCAAATATGTTCAGTCTTGTAATATGTGGCCAGATAATTCTTGCTGTTATATTTGACCATTTTGGACTTCTAGGCAATCAAGTTCATTTACTAACCCCAGTAAGAGCTCTAGGGATTATTTTATTAATCTCAGGTGTTTATATTATTCAAACTCATTAATGAAAAATTTATATTTAATCTTAATCTATAACATATATTTTTACAGGAGGTAATACTAATGAAAAGAATCTGTGTTTATTCTGGATCTAATTTGCTAAAATGTTTCTCCACTTCAAATAAATCAATATTTTAAATAAGCAGATTCTATGTTATAATATTCTGTAATTTTTTTATAAAAACTTAAGACAATAGCTGAAAGGATGATTACTAAATGAATCTCAATACTCTTTTGAAAGTTGGAGAAACTTTCGTTAATGAATATATAGTAAAATCAGAAAATACAGCAGACTCTATTGGAAATAAAGGTGTTATTGTATTATCTACACCTAGCATGATTGGATTTATGGAAGATACAGCTACACGTGTAGTAATTGATAATATACCTGAAAATTATAGACCTGTTGGAACTAAAATTGATGTTGAACACATAAACTCAACACCTATTAACATGAAAGTTACCATAAAAGCAACCTTAATAGCAATTGAAGGCAAAAAACTTCGTTATAATGTAGAAGCTTTCAATGAAAAATGTAAAATAGGTTTTGGAACATATGAACAACATGTAATTAGCTTAGGAAATTTTTTAAATAAAAATTAAGATTGTGCTACTTATAAAAAAGGTCTACAGTATGGCTGTTATGGTACTATTCACTATAACAACCATACTGTGGACCTTTTTAACACATCTATATACAGTAAATTATTCCAAATATTAAACATTTACAAATAAAAAAGAAGAGAATATAATTATTTTATGTTTTAAATGAACATTAGTTCATAATAAGGAGTGATGTTGTGCCAAAAATAATAAAAGAT
>JAYFRK010000259.1:0-1982 GCA_034925975.1 Clostridium sp. | reverse complement strand
TTCAATAAAAGATCCACATCCAGATGAGCAAGCTTCGTTTAGCATAATACTGTCTATTACGCCATCTTTAACTTTCATGCATTTCATATCTTGCCCACCGATATCAAGAATAAAATCTACTCCTGGAAGAAAGAAACTTGCTGCCTTATAATGAGCTATAGTTTCTATTTCTCCTATATCCATTTTTAAAGCTGCTTTTATTAACCCTTCTCCATATCCAGTAACTGCACTAGATACAATTCTTGCTTTTGCTGGTAGCTTGTTATATATATCTTTTAATATCTCTATTGTTAAAACTAAAGGTTTGCCTTGATTACTTCCATAATAGGAATATAAAAGAGATCCATCTTCTCCTATTAAAGCTGCCTTAGTAGTTGTAGAACCTGCATCTATTCCTACATAGCAATTGCCTTCGTAGCTGGATAATTCTTTTCTTTTAACTTTATATTGAGAGTGTCTTGACTTAAACTCCTCAAACTCTTCATGGTTTAAAAACAATGGTCTTAGCCTATTAACTTCATAGGATACAGCAGTCTTTAATTGTGGTAATTTATCATGTAATGATTTAAATGAAATTATTTTCTCTTCCCTAGATGCTAAGGCTGCTCCCATGGCTACGAATAATTGCGAGTTCTCTGGAAATATTACTTGCTCTTCAGTTAGTTTTAAAGTTTCTATAAATCTTTTTCTAAGCTCCGATAAAAAATGTAGTGGGCCGCCTAAAAAAGCTACATTTCCTTTTATAGGTTTGCCACACGCAAGTCCACTTATTGTTTGGTTAACAACCGCTTGAAAAATTGATGCCGCTAAGTCTTCCTTCGCTGCACCTTCATTTAAAAGTGGTTGAATATCTGTTTTTGCAAAGACCCCACAACGTGAGGCAATTGGATATATTACATTATAATTTTTAGCCATATCATTTAATCCAGCTGCATCTGTTTGAAGCAAAACTGACATCTGATCTATAAAAGCCCCTGTACCACCAGCACAAGTACCATTCATCCTTTGCTCTATACCATCTTCAAAATAAGTTATTTTGGCATCTTCTCCTCCAAGTTCAATGGCCACATCTGCTATAGGTATGAATTCTTCTACTGTTTTAGTGGAAGCAATAACCTCTTGGATAAAAGGAACATTTAGCCACTTGGACACGGCTAACCCACCTGAACCTGTTATCATTATTGTTATGCTAGCGTCCTTGAATTTTGTGTAGGCTTCATCAATAAGACTAACAATAGTATTTTTAATATCCGAAAAGTGCCTCTTATAATTACCATAGACCATATTATTTTTTTGATCTAATGCAACTAATTTTACTGTTGTTGAACCTACATCCAATCCAAAATTTAACAACTTTTTCATATTTTCTTCCCACTTTTCTATATATTTTTATTATATTAAATTTTAAGCCCATTATATTGCTAGTATTTGTGATAACTTATTATAAAGGTTTTAGTCAAATTTTTCAAACTAGAATTTTTTCACTTTTTTCTATAATTTTTGTTATAAATCTAATTTAAATTTACTTACTTGAAATTACCTAATGTATTCTAAGGTTTAATTCTGTTATCTAATTTTTTTATCTCCATACATATCTATATTTAACACTATTTCATTTAATTCATATAATAAAGTATAACTGCTTAGGAGTTGATGCTATGAAGGAATTAAGATTGTCTCATGTTTATATGAATTATCACACTATAAAAGCTGAAACGGAAGCATTAAGAGATATTAGTTTTACTGTTGCTAACGGAGAATTTATAAGTATTGTAGGACCTTCAGGTTGTGGAAAATCTACTATTTTAAATATCATTGCCGGATTATTACCTCCTTCTAAAGGTGAAGTACTGGTAGATAATAAAAGTCTTTCAGCAGCAAATTTAAAAATAGGTTATATGTTTCAAAAAGATCAACTATTTGAATGGCTTACTGTATGGGATAATGTGCTCTTAGGTCTTAAGATTCAACATAAGGTTACT
>JAYFRK010000292.1:0-13640 GCA_034925975.1 Clostridium sp. | reverse complement strand
GACGGAAAAGCAAAAAGAAAACTTTATCCGGGAGTGCGATGCCTGGATCAAGCTTGGCTTGCACCCGCATATTGTTTCCTGTTACTATGTCCGCAGAATCGGAGATACCCCCACCATCTTCTCGGAATGGATGGACGGCGGTAGCCTAAAAAACGCCATTGACGACGGCAGTCTCTATGAGGGCAACGCAGCGGAGCGCATTCTCGATATCGCCATCCAGTTTGCGCGCGGTCTGCATTACGCCCACGAATACAGGGATGAAAATGGTAATCCGAAAGGATTGATCCATCAGGACGTCAAGCCGGATAACCTGCTTTTAACGAAGGATTGGGAGGCCAAGGTGGCAGACTTCGGTATCGCCAAAGCGCGCGCAACGCTGACCGTGCTCGACGCGGATATTCCGGCCGATGCTACGATGTTTTCCGCCAGCGGTGGCTATACCCCTGCCTACTGCTCAATGGAGCAGATGAATGGCGGGCAGCTCACCCGGCGCACCGATATCTATTCCTGGGCGGTATCGGTGATGGAAATGTACCTCGGAGAGCGCCCTTGGCAAAACGGCGTGATCGCAGGTGCGGCGTGCGAGGAATATTTCACCGATGCAAAGGTCACTATTCCTCAAAAGATGCAGAAACTGCTTAGAAAATGCTTAAACGCGAAGGAAACCGAGCGTCCTCACGATTTTGCAGAGATAGAAAAACGGCTGCTGGAAATCTATCGGGAAGAAACCGGAAAAGTCTATCCTCGCCCCGTATCCAAGGCTGCGGCGGATACGGCAGATAGTTTGAATAACCGGGCGCTTTCCTATATCGATCTGGGCAATCTGGAGGATGCGCAACGTTGCTGGAAACAGGCGCTTGTTTTCTCTCCCGGACATCTGGAATCCAGCTATAATCAAAGCCTGTTGCTTTGGCGCAATGGCGTTATAGATGATCGCGAAGCGGAAAGGCGTATTGCTGCCGTTGATAAACAGCTCGCTAACCGAATTGGAAGCGAGGGTATTGCCCTTAAACAAGCATATGACTTTTTAACCCCATATGAAAAATCTTACACGCGATACTACAATACCATCCAATTAGTCGCGCTAGATGATAGGCTTTACTTTCTGCTCGGGCACGAAAGTGGTTCAATTGCCTGCACAGACGTCATGTCGATGAAGATGGTTTGGAGTGTGACCTGTCATAAAAACCGGGGGCATCTTAATTACAGCGGAAAAGAGGGTGTTGGCGGGCTTGTCATTAGCCCGGACAAACGGCAGCTATATTCGTATGGACCGGACGGCTTGATTAACAGAATCAACATCCGGACCGGCGACGTTGAGGCGGCTCTGGATATCAGTAAAATATATAATCCAACCAGTTTTACACATTATGGCGTAAATGGGCTTTCCATGAGCTTCGATGCCAAATGGATTGCCTGTATCACCGATCTGGATGAGAAAGACAGCCCGCTTTTCATCTTGGACGCGAAGACTCTTCAACCCAAGAAAATACTCAAAGGCAGGAACGGCCAGCTAAGCGGCGTTGGTTTTCTGCCAAATGGTCGCCTGATTACAGGCTCGGGGAACCGGGAGATATCCATTTGGGATGTGGAGCAGGGTGCGGAAAGCACAGTCCTGGCGGAAGCAGATATTAAAGACTTTAGCGTCTGCGTGGATGGAAATGTACTTGCCTGCGATAATGTGGGTCAAATGTTCCTTATGGATGCTTCAGGAAGAATAATAAGAAAGTTTACCAATACCTATGGCGAATGCCGCGGGATACTCACATCTCAAATTGGTATTGCCGTTGCGTGTTTCGATCATGTGGTTATATATGACACACATAGCGAAGGATGCGCAAGAGCTATATCCGGCAGCAAAGCCGCTGTTACAATGGAAGGTCGATACGTTGTAACCGATATGGGGATTGTGTATACGCTAACACAGGGTGAAAAAAGCGACTACATATTGTGCGCAATAAAAAGTTTTAGTGAGACGGAATCACTCAATAAGCAGTTCCAGTCAGCCATTCGTGCCGGATATGATGCGCTTAAGCATTCCGATATTGCACGGGCGCAAGACCAGCTTTCTTTAGCCAGGTCCTTAAAAGGCGAGGATATGGAATGTATCAGACTTAATGATGCTATCGGAGCCTATGGTACAAGAACCGGTGTCCGGAAAGTTAATCACATCAGCAAGAAGCTGGAGCATCCGTATGCCATTGCCGATGTAGGTGTCAATCATGCCAAAGATACGATATTGTGCCTGTCCGGGCAACATCTGATATATTTATACACGAAAGAAGGAAATCTAAAAAAGCTTATTCAGTATATAAAAGAAGAATTAAGCTCAGTGTATTTTTCCTCTGACGATAAAGCGCTTATATGCCTGGGACCGCAGGCGACGCTCTTAATAGATGTAGCCACAAACGAAGCCAGGAAGTTGAAGAAGAATTATATTTATGTTACAACCGATCTGCGGTACGGTATTGTAAAGGAAGAAAATGCAGGGTCCTATTCCCTTCGTGATTTGGAAAAAGATATTGCCGTAAATACGTTTCATGGCTTTGGAAAGCACGCTCTGAGAACAGCCGAACTAGATAACAAGATTTACTTGTTTTGCGCGGATAGAATAGGCGCTTCGGATACCTTTATCAGCGATATTGCCGTTGTCAGCTTGAATACGCTTCAATTGGAAGAAAGGTATTGCTTTTCCCAAAACACAGATTACCGTGCAAATACGGCGTTTAGCGTCCACAACCTGTATTGTGTTGACAGGAGCGGCCGCTTTTTGGGGGGGAAGATTTATAAGAACCAGCCTGCCGTATTAAGTCCCGATGATTTTGGGGACTGCGACGGAAAGTTATATCCCACGGATAAAAGTCTGGCGGCCAAATTTGATAAGAACCCAACCGTCATTTCCGATGCCGCATTT
Organism: Clostridium sp.; assembly: GCA_034925975.1. Lineage (GTDB taxonomy): Bacteria > Bacillota > Clostridia > Clostridiales > Clostridiaceae > Clostridium_H. The sequence goes on along the minus strand of JAYFRK010000292.1, from coordinate 10,726 downwards.
AGTGATGACGGAAAATTCTTATGCACAGCAGATACCGGCGGCATGCTGAAAATCTATAACAATGTCAACCAGAACTGCGTGAAGGAATTGGGGGCACATACGGGAGAAGTCAAGCGTGTGGCGCTGGATGGCTCCTTGATTATTACGGGTGGACAGGATGGATTGTTAAAGCTTTGGAACGTGGTATGGGAATATACCTTTTAATAGCGTACTAAAACATATTTGATAGGAGGTACTGTTATGTCTTACAATGATTTGTCTGAGGATCGCAAACTGGATATCGTATCTTTCGGAGAACCCACATTAATGTTCTTTTTAGCTCCGATGAGGGAGAACGGCGCACTGAATGAGAAAGGCGTATCGGAGACAGTAGAGCATTTTCGTAAGAAGGATCGCTACGCAGCAGAACTTGCATCTTTTCTGTGCAAGCCTTATGAAAAAGGCAATAAGTTTCAGTGCGGTACAATGAATATGGTCACAGCCGACAAGGTATATTTTGTTTTGCCAAACGAGTGGAACGCGCCTGCGGTGACATTGCAAAACGATGCATCGTTAAGCGAACTGCCAGATCGGCTTGACTATTTTCTTGAGCGAACCTTTGATGGCTTTTTGCCGCTGGGCAATCGTCAAGGCTCGCCTTTAAAAGGCCAAAGTATATATGTTATTTCCTTGGGAGTGAAACTCGACGATGTTGATGAAAATCTTCAAAATTTGATAAGCTTGTCCGAATTAGTTTAATACGCATTTGAATTCACCAATATAGGGGGATTGCGTGGTTATGTGCCCCCTCTTTCATTAGAAAAATAACGGAGGTGACGCATATGGATTCATCCATCACCATGCAATTTGTTATGATGCGCGCGCAGGCGGAGCTTGCGGCGGGCAATGGCGCGGAGCTTGCAGTAGAGCATGTTTTTTTAGGCATTTTGAAGCTTGCTGAGCTTCAGCCCAAAGATATCACACCAAAAGAGAAATACCATAGCGGAATCAAAGAGGATATTCGCCAAGTACAGGCGCTTTTGTCCGAAGCCGGGATCGATTCGTCACGCACACGGGGCCAATTGCGCGGAATGCTGCGCAGTTATCGCTTTCCTGAAAACAGGGATATCCAAGCAGAGATGACATCGATGATGAATACGGCATCACAGGTGGCCGCTGCCATGGGTTCTGAGGAACTAACCGCTGCCATGGTGCTTACGGTGCTGCTGAATGATCCAATCGGCGTCATCGGTGAGATTGTTCCCCAAAGTGGAAACAAGGCCGTTTTGCAAAACGGTGAACCGGCGGCGGAGGCCGCTGCCCCAATACCGAAGAGCAATGAACAATTGCCCGAAGCGACATCTGAAATGGGGCTTAGCTTCCTACCGGAGCTGACTGCGCGCATCCGCACCATGCGCTCCAAGCTGCTCTCCACTGTTTGCGGGCAGGATCATGTGGTTCATGCTTTTTCGGAAGGTATGTTCAGCGCGGAGGTGCTGGCGGCAAGCGATGAAAAGCGCAGGCGCCCACGGGCTATCTTCGTTTTCGCGGGGCCTCCGGGCGTCGGAAAGACCTTCCTTGCCGAGCAAGCGGCGGAAGCGCTCAGCATTCCCTATAAACGATTCGATATGTCCAGCTTTTCCGATCATCAGTCGTATATGAACCTCGTCGGCTTTGAGCGTAGCTATCAGGGAGCAAAACCGGGCACGCTGACCGGCTTTGTCAAACAGCACCCGCACAGCATTTTACTGTTTGATGAGATTGAAAAAGCGCACCTGAACACGATTCACCTGTTTTTACAGATACTCGACGCTGGCAGGCTGTCCGACAAATATATGGATGAAGATGTTTCGTTTAAGGATACCATCATTATTTTCACATCCAATGCGGGACGTTCTCTCTATGAGGGCGACGCAAAGCAAAACGCTGCGGGCATCCCGCGCAAAACGATACTTAACGCGCTGGAAACTGAGAAAAATCCACAGACAGGGCAGCCTTTCTTCCCCGCCGCCATTACTTCCCGAATGGCCACGGGTTGGCCACTTCTGTTTAATCACTTGCAGGCGAACGATCTGGAAAGAATCAGCGCGGGAGAATTCAATCGATTCTGCGAGTTGTTCCATAAACAGTACGGCATTACCGTAAGCACGGATGACCTGCTGGCAAGTACTCTCCTCTTTGCGGAAGGTGGTCAGGCCGACGCGCGCACACTGCGGGCACAAACCGAACTTTTCTTTAAAAACGAAATATTTAAGCTTTGTCGGTTATTCAACGTGGATTCCTTTCTCTCCGTACTGGAGCGTTTGGACAGCATCCGGTTTGAAGTCGATGCCGTACACCTCTCTGCCGATGTACTCCCCCTATTCCAGAACAACGAAAAAGCTGAAATCCTGATTTTCGGTACGCCGTGGTTTGCAGACGCATGTAAAGAAAAGCTGCCGGGTTTCGTTTTTTATCAGACCACAAATCGGGATGAGGCGCTGAAAATCGCCGGTGAAAAGGACATCCGGTTAGTCCTGCTTGACCTGAGTACACGGGATGAAACCGCAGCGAAAAACGATGAAAGCAGCCTGTTTCCTAATCTTGCAGCCGCAACAGGGACAGTGAACGCCTTTGATTTTGCGCCTATGGCGGCGGCGAGTATACACGAAGGCAACGAGCTGTTTAGCGCTATTCGTGAGCGCCTTCCCGAACTGCCGGTCTATCTTCTGGAAACGGAACTATTTGAAATCGACAGCGAACTTCTCATGTCTTTTGTGCGTGCGGGAGCCAGAGGCAAGCTCACCGCGCCCGCCGATGATTTTACGGTGTTTGAAGATGAGCTTGAAGATATCTGCAAGCGGATGTACATGCAGAGCGTAGCGGCGCGCATGGCCGGGGAACGCAAGGTGCTGTATTTTGAAACCGCGCCGAAGTTTACCCCCGATAAAAAAGAAGTCGCTATTCGGGTTCGGGACCTCCAGCTAAAGCGAGCGCTGGCTGCTGAAGACGCCGGAGAGGTGCTGACGGACGCCGAAAAGCCGAACATCCGGTTTGCGGATGTGATCGGTGCCGGTGAAGCAAAGGAAGAATTGCAATTCTTTATAAACTATCTCAAAAACCCCAAGAAGTTTTCTGCGCAGGGCTTAAAGCCGCCCAAGGGCGTACTCCTTTACGGCCCTCCGGGAACGGGCAAAACGCTGCTGGCCAAAGCTATGGCCGGAGAAAGCGGCGTCGCTTTTATCCCCGCTGTGGCAAGTTCGTTTGTCACCAAGTATCAAGGAAGCGGACCGGAATCCGTCCGTGCGCTATTCAAAAAGGCACGGCGGTACGCCCCCGCCATCATCTTTATCGACGAAATCGACGCGGTGGGACGCGCACGCGGCGGCTCGGATTCCGGCCACGGCGAGGAAATGGCGCTCAACGCGCTGCTGACGGAAATGGATGGTTTTTCTGTCGATCCAAAACGCCCCGTCTTTGTGCTGGCGGCAACGAATTTTGATGTTGAGGAAGGCAAAGGCGGCATGGGCACAATCGACGCGGCGCTTGCCCGGCGCTTTGACAGAAAGATCATGGTGGATCTGCCGAATAAGGATGACCGGCGGCAGTATATCGAAATGATGCTCAAGAAGAATAAGACGCACATCGTTACAGGGCAGATGATCGAGCGCCTTGCCGGGCGTTCCACCGGTATGAGCCTTGCCAATATGGCGTCGGTGTTGGAGCTTGCGGGCCGCATGGCTGTGAAGCAGAATAAGCCTCTTGATGACGTGCTGCTGGATGAAGCGTTTGAGCTTTCCCGGTTTGGCGCGGAGAAAAACTGGGGCCACGAATATCTGGAGCGTGTCGCACGGCACGAATCCGGCCACGCTTTCCTATGCTATTTGGGCGGGAATACCCCTTCCTACCTGACCATTGTCGCCCGGGGCGGCCATGGCGGTTATATGGAGCATTCCGATCAGGACATGGGGCCGCTGCAAACCAAGGAGGATTTGATCAGCCGTATTCGCGTAAGCCTCGGCGGGCGGGCGGCGGAAATCGTGTATTACGGTGAGAAAGACGGCGTTTCCACCGGCGCGTCGGGAGATTTGGAACAGGCCACCCGCGTTGCCCGCGCCATGATCTGCAATTATGGTATGGACGATGAATTCGGCATGGCCGTCATGAGCGCAGAGGAAGCCACACGCGGCCCGCTGGCCGCCAAGGTATCCGAGCGCGTCAGCGCTATCATCCGCGACGAGATGAAAAACACCGTAGAAAGTATTGTGAAGAATAAACACCGTATGGATCGCATGGTAAATGCACTGCTGGAAAAGAACAAGCTAACCCGTGAGGAAATGGAAGCGCTGCTGGCTGAATGAGCCGATAGTTTACAGAACAAAAAACGAAGCTTTGACATAAGGAACTGCTTTTGCGGTAATATGACGAAACGGAGGAAACTAATATGGAATATAATACCGCAATGCGTTTTGTCATGGCACACGCCCAGGCGGAGGCAACAGCGGCCGGAAACAGTAGCATCGGAGTCGTGCATGTTTTTCTTGGGCTGTTAAAGCTTGCTGAGCTGACTGTCGATGACATTTCGCCAACCTCGCAGCATAAAGAGCAACTCGAAGCGGATATCTCTGCCGTTCGGGCGCGGCTGTCAGCGCTAGGACTGGACCTTCCGCAAACGCGCTATCAGCTGCGACATATGTTGCAGGCAAAAGAAATTTCCGCAAATGTGACAGAGCTAGCGGAAATAATGCTGACAGCAGTGTATAGGCAGAAAGAAACAATGACAGCCATGGCCATGCTGACCGCTATCCTTGACTCTCCCGCAAGCCCGATGTTGGAGTTGAATAAATTCGCCGTAAATGAAGCGGCGGAAGAGCCTGATGGCGAAGCGGAAGATGACCCCATGGAGGAGCAGGCGCTGCTGGAGTTGCGCAGTGAGGATTGGGAAACCCGCAGAAACGCCCTCCGACATGTCAACAGGAAAGCCGTTCTTGCGGAGGTTCTTAGGGAGGATACGGACTGGCGTGTCCGCGCCGCTGTAACCAAATATATATACCGGCAGAAACCCCTGGAGAGCGCCGCTTTACAGGATACGGACTGGCGTGTGCGATTTCTGGCCGTCAAGCGGCTATATAGCGGCGACTCACCTGTGCTTGCGCAGGTTGCCGAAAACGACCCGAGGGCGGAGGTGCGCCGTGCAGCAGTTGTTTTGCTGCGGGATCGCCTCTTATTAGGATGCATCTTTTTGTTGGATAAGGACAATGGCGTGCGCGAGGCGGCTGCCGCCGTCTTGAATAGAGATCGGCGCTACGGCTTTACTGTGACAGATACATACATCGATTTCAGCACGCCGGAAAAGGTAGGCGCGCTTCAAATCGCACTGAAATTTGAAGGCATTCTCGATGCATCCATGGTCGGAAATGGCTGGTACGAGTTGGCGAAAAGCATCGCTCTTACAAAAAACGAAACCCAGTATTTACGGCTCGCAGATGCTTCTTCCTTCTTTGAGGGAAGGGCCAACAGCGTGTATTATATCCGCCTCAAGCTGGAAGCAGACGGTATGATCGAATTTTCCGTCGTTGAGAACGACGGCTCTTCCGACGGGGATTGGGCGGCAGACCCTGACCGGCTGTTTGATGGTAAAAGAACATACGGGAACACTGATCGGTTTTGCCTGCCCTACGTGGAGCTTTTGGCGGCGGTGGAGAACGCACGAATCGAAAACAATTACGTCCTTAATACGGAATATTTTGAATGCCTGGACAATTGGGAAGCGGAAGCTGAACAAGAGCAATGGGACAAGGTAAATGCTGCAATGCAAGACAAGAAACCCTTTGTACCCAGATCCGGTCGATGGAAGATTATTTATTTCAAAAAAATCCATTTAGACTGCTCTGAAATTAAAGATACAGAATTAAAATATGCCTATTTTGCTCTGACACAGTTGATTGAAGGTTTGGAGACCCTGAACACTAGATTTGGGAAATGGGGCGATCCCTTCAGCCCGAACCAAAAAACAGTGTACAGCGCTGCAAAACGCACCCAATTCCACATCGAAAAAAAAGATTATCTGACGGTTTATGACGGTGCCGTCCTGATGTATGCTCTCTGTGATTTTCTGAGAGCACTGGCAGGGGAACCCACATTTTATGTGGAGGAGTTAAACTCGGGATACAAATCATCAAAAATCCCATATATTCAGGCATTTCACACGCTTGAGAAGATGACCGCCCCTTATTTTACCCCGGTAATCGATGAAGAGCTGTTTTTGTAAAGGGAGGCGACCATGGAATATGATAAGTTATGGACAGGCCAGATCGGGGATGTTGCCCACGGCTATTGCATCGACAGCTTTATGCCGAGTACGGAGTTGGGGCGCGTCATCCGGCTGCGGCAGCAGGTCACGGGAGAGTTCTTTTTGCTGACGGTTCTGAAAAAACAAACAAACCGCTTTGAGCGTGAGGAAGCGGATTTTTTGCTGGAGCAGATGCGCTTTGCCTCGGAGCATTTCCGATATGGGAATTTGCAGCAGGTCCCCCTATGCGGCACGTTCCGCGATCAGCGTTTTTTTATCGTGCAGGAGTGCCCCTATACGCTCACGCAATACATTAAAGCGTCCGGCGGAAAACTGATCGCTCCGATTGCTCTGCATATCGTCTTTCAGATGCTGGACGCGCTGGAGTGTCTGCATCATATTCCGGCGCAGGAAGCCGGAACTGAGCGAACCTGCGTGACCCACGACTATCTGATCCCGGAGCATATTTTGTTGACGGACGATGGCTTTGCGCCGACGGTGAAGCTCTCCGCACAGCACAAGCTCTATTTGAGCCGGGACGATGACGACCCACTGTATGGAGATTCTGTGCAGTTCTTTTATCTGCCTGTCGAAGCATGGTTGCACATTGAAAAGACAGGCCGGATAAAGACCAATCTGTGGACGGTGACGGCGCTGCTTCACTCCATGCTGACCGGGCTGCCAGATCTTGATGACCATGAGCTGTTTATAAAGAAACTTAAGAACAAATCTGCATTCCCGGCCGTAAACAGGCGCAATCTGTCTGTACCGCAAAGCCTTGCCAAGCTGATTGATACTGTTCTTGCGCAGCGGGATTTTCCGTATGACCTGACGGCCTTAGAATATAAAAGCATGCTGGAGGAAAGCGCCAAAAAGCCGTATGTCAGGCCGCCCCGTGTGGACGATGACGATGATTTCTTGCTGGATAATACTGACTTTGAGGACGGCGATAACGTTTTTTGCGCGGATGCACTTGTCATATCCTCTGCTGCTACGCCCGTCCCTGACGCAGATATGTCCTGTAAAAAACAATCGGATTTACCTTCCGATCAGGATGCGATTCCGCCTGTACTCAAACAGGAGTATCTGCCTAAAGGCACTCGCCTGTTTGATGCCTTTGAAATCACTTCTGACAAACCGGAAATAAATGATTTTGGGTGGTATCGTTATTCCGCACGCCGCGTGCAACCTGAAACCACCGCGCGGGAATATACCGTGATACAGGCCACACGCCATTACAAGTCTTGTTTGGAAAGGATTGAACAGTGGCGGCGGTTGCAACATCCTAATATTCGTCGTATGCTTGCTATGGGGTTCCGCTCCGGAGACACGCTCGTCATGGCCTTTGAAGGATCGAAAAACGAAAGCAACATATGGCTTAAAAATATGGTCAGCCTGCGCAATCAGGATTGGGTAGGCTTCGTGAATAACATTCTGGACACGACGCTTGGATGTGCGCGTGGGTTGCACTTTCTTCATCAGAACAAACTAATCCATGGCGATATCAAGCCGTCGAACCTGTACAGACATGGCGTAAATATAAAGCTTGACGGCCTATGGGTGCCCGAAAATGGCGGCTACACGCCTGCATACGCTTCGCCGGAGCAGTTTGAAGACCGGGCCATTGATGAAAGTACAGATGTATGGAGCCTTGGCGTCACATTGGTGGAACTGCTTTTAGGAGATCGGCAATGGAGCAAAGGGCCGGTGTGCAGCCTTGTCTATGAAGAAAATCTTAGAATACGCTGTAAACCGCTCCCGGAGATACTTTGGAGCATATTGCGTGGTTGTCTCCAGACGGATAGCTCAAAGCGCATGCGTGTCAACGAGCTTATAGATTTGCTTGAAGGCAATCGTTTGGATACTTAATAAACCTCCGACGAATATTCTACGGTGCAATAGGGACAATTTAAGAAAAGCCACCTGAATATGGAAAACTAATAGAATGAAAAAGGAATCAGACAGCAGTATAAATCCGCCGGTTGATTCCTTTTTTAATACATGAATTGAGCTACAATTAAATTTCTAATTCTGCATCATATTCTATGGCCGCATTTGCCGCAAAACCGCGCGCCGGGGACGACGGGAGCGCCGCAGTGGGGGCAGAACTTGATCTGCGCCTCAGATTGGTATGTCAGCGGCAGTTCCTCATCCGGCGCGGCATCGGAGAGGAATAGCCAGTCGATGTCCTCTCCGTCCTCGCATAAGCCAATGGCTCCGGCAGGCGATACCACATAAAAGCTGTCCTCGTCGATGGGGTCTTCGCTGTCGCTTGTTTCAGCAAGCACCAGTAAGCCTTTTACATCGTATCTATCATTGGATGTGGCAAAGCTCCAGCCCACGCAGCGTGTGGCGGCAAGCTCCGCCGCTTCCAGTAAAGTATTGAATTTATCCATTATGAGAAGCCTCCCTTATTTAAATAACAGGTTATTGCACCGCTTGCAGCGGTCATTCTGTATGGGGTTCATCATAGAGCAGACATTGCAGTAGATGATTCGGTCTTTGGATTTATCATATTTCTCGTATGTACCGAATCTTGGATGAAACCGCACCCTGTCGCCAACGGAAAGATAGTCGTACATATGCCGCCCACTGTCCTTTTCCACGATGGTCTTTTTCTTGCCCGCGTCGGTGTTGATGATCGTGTTATATTCCGTATAGGTTCGCCAGTTGTCGTCCTCGCCGCCTCTATGCTCGCTTTTCTCTTTGCTGTACTTATTGACGACCACACCCTCCCACATAGGCTGTTTTGTTCTTCGCAGCCCCAGCAGGTTAACGACCAGCATGACAAGAGCAATGCCAACACCGATGACAAGGGATTCTCCAAACGGGAAATCGTCCATCAGCAGACCGGCAACGGGAAAACCGATGAGCGGCACGAAAACCAATATCCACATACAGCCAATAGAGGACTTCTTATTTTTCTGTGCGGCGATCATTATCTCCGGCGAATTACACCTGTCGGAAAAGCCGACCAGCCCCGCGCCTCCCTGTGGGGGAGCGGAAGATGCCGCTTGGCTTACCTCCATCGGCTCCGGCGTTCTCAAATTTACCGCCTTGCCGCACCCGATACAAAATTCAGCTCCCTCCGGCAACTCTGCGCCGCAGGCCGTACACACGCCGGGGGCGCCGGTCTGTATTTTCGCGCCGCAGCCCGAACAGAAAGCCGCACCCTCCGGCAACTTGTTTTCGCAGTTGGGACAAAACATATCCGTATCACTCCTTGCTCCGATTATTTGAGGCGCGGCGGGTTTCCTCGCCGCTAATTTCTTCTTTTTCCCGCGTCTGGCTGTGCGGATGACAAGTAGCAGCAAAAGCAGATAACCGATGGGGGCGAGGATATGGTAAATGATCGCCACCTCTCCCATCTCATCAAATTCGCACAGCGCGGCGGGCTTGTTGACATAGGGGAAAAGGGCAAGGTAGCTGATGCGCTCGGAGCGCGTTTCGCCCTCGTCTAAGCTCGGCCACGACTCGTCGCTTCGGTACATCACATGGCCGCGATACTCCTTGCCGTTTGCCACAAACCAATAGCCTTTGGAAATGGTGCGGGAGCGGTTTTGCCCCGCGTCGGTATCATCCAACCGCGCCTGATAGCTGTCCATCGTACCCATGACGGAATCGCCCCATATCGCCAGCGCCAGCGTAGAGAGGCTCAAATACATGGCAAACAGCAGCACGGCGCAGATAAGGATGAGGATGGGCAGGGGGATGTTTTTGCTTGCTTTTTTCTTCGCCATGATCACACCTCGTGATTTAATCTGTGACCCACTCGTATTCGTAGGCTGTCATAATCGAGTTGTTTCCGCCGCTCATGCCGATGAGGATATAGACTTTATCTCCATTGGCGGAGCCGCTCGGCATTTCGCCGCCGACCGTGGCGCTTTGCCCCCAGTAGCCTGTATTTGTATCATTCTTGCCTGTTTGGATATAGCTTGTGGTGATCTTTTCAGTTATGTCATATAAGCTTATGTTAGTTCCGTAGCTAACAAACGGATCTTCATGGTTTACGGGCGTTATGCTTGCTCCCAACGAAGCACCAAGATGGAAGCAGATATTTGAAGAAGTGCTTGCAGTGATTTTCAAATCTATTTCTACCCGTTCACCTCCCATATATCTATCCTTCGGAATGCTTGATGTTCCCGTATTCTCAACAAATTCTCCTCTGCAATTATCATGTGTACTGCCGGAGTAACTGTAATCAAATGTTGTTTTGCATCGATATGTGTAGCTTCCGCTGCCACCACTCCATGATTCTGAATAGGAATCGTCAGCTGCGCTTGTTTCATACTTGTTATCAAAGCTTCTGACAAGCAGCCAATACCCCTCAGTCATCGCTCCCGCCTTTTTCAGATAACCCTGCTCCCGCATCCAGTCATAAAATTTGGTTCTGTCCTTACCGTAGCCCAGCCACATGGCTATTGCCATACTCAAATTATCTTCACGGTTTTTTTCACTTCCGAAAACGGATATATC
>JAYFRK010000537.1:0-7134 GCA_034925975.1 Clostridium sp. | reverse complement strand
CAGTTGAAGAAATTAAAAAAGGATCAAAACAAGTTGATGGAAAAGAAGATATAGCAAGAGTTGCTTCTATTTCAGCTTCTGATGAAGAAATAGGAACATTAATAGCTGATGCCATGGAAAAAGGAGGCAATGAGGGCGTTATAACTGTAGAAGAATCAAAAACAATGGCAACTGAGCTTGAAGTTGTTGAAGGAATGCAATTTGATAGAGGATATTTAAGCCCATACATGGTAACTGATGCAGAAAAAATGGAAGCTATATTAGATAATCCTTATATCTTATTAACTGATAAGAAAATATCTAACATACAAGAAATACTTCCAATACTTGAACAAATAGTTCAACAAGGAAGAAAATTATTAATAGTTGCAGAAGATATAGAAGGAGAAGCTTTAGCAACATTAGTTGTTAATAAATTAAGAGGAACATTTACTTGTGTAGCTGTAAAGGCTCCAGGATTTGGTGATAGAAGAAAAGAAATGCTTCAAGATTTAGCTATACTAACAGGTGGAGAAGTTGTAGCTGAAGAATTAGGAAGAGATCTTAAGGATGTAACTTTAGATATGCTTGGAACTGCTGAAAGTGTAAAAGTATCTAAAGAAAACACTACAATAGTTAATGGCAAGGGAAATAAACTAGAGATTTCAGAAAGAGTATCTCAAATTAAGAGACAAATAGAAGAAACTACTTCAGAATTCGATAGAGAAAAATTACAAGAAAGATTAGCAAAACTTGCTGGTGGAGTTGCCCTAATTAAAGTTGGTGCTGCAACTGAAACAGAATTAAAAGAAAGAAAATTAAGAATAGAAGATGCTCTAGCAGCTACTAAAGCAGCTGTAGAAGAAGGTATAGTTGCAGGTGGTGGAACAGCATACGTTAATGCTATAAAAGAAGTTGCTAAACTTACAGCAGACAATGCTGATGTAAAAGTTGGTATTGAAATTATAAAGAGAGCTCTTGAGGAACCTGTAAGACAAATAGCTTCAAATGCTGGACTTGAAGGATCAGTAATTATAGAAAAAATGATGAATAGTGATTCAGGAGTAGGATTCGATGCATTGCGTGGAGAATATGTAAATATGGTTCAAAGAGGTATAGTAGATCCAACTAAGGTTACAAGATCAGCACTTCAAAATGCTTCATCTGTTGCAGCTACATTCTTAACAACAGAATGTGTTGTAGCTGATATTCCAGAAAAGAACCCAGCACCAGTACCAGGAATGGGCGGAATGGGAATGGATGGAATGTACTAAAATTAAATGATAGATATATAAAGAGGTTCTTGAATTTAAGAACCTCTTTTATATTATTTTTATGACTTTACAACTTCCTTTTATGGATTTTGCTTCTTTTTTTATTTTGGTTGCTAATTTTGCAATCTCTTCGCTACTCGAAAAATTATTAAAGCTTCCATATAATCCAGCTATAGAAAGAGAGGTTATATTAAATAGTGCTCTATTACCTTGTCTATCTGTAGATTCTATATATCCATTGAGGATATCTCTTTCATTAAAAAAAGAAAGTATATTTTTATCAAAGTCTATCAATAACTTATTACATAACTCTTCACATTTATCTATAGTGTTTTCTATTACGCATATATAGTCATCTCCTCCAATATGACCTAGAAAGCCATTATAAGGAAAGAATTTTTTTAAATTACTTTTTAATAGATCTGATGTAAATTTAAGTATTTTATCTCCATTTTCAAAGCCGTATACATCGTTATAGGCTTTAAAATTATCTAAATCAAAATATAAAACACAGTATTTGCTGCTTAAAGTCCTTATATCGTTTAAAATTTTTTCGATTATGGCATTTCCGGGGAGTCCAGTTAGTGGATTTAATTCTTTTGCGTAATTTCTTTCAAGTTTTGTAGTGAACTCTAGAAGGTCTTTTATACTTACAAGTCCATAATAATTGGAATCTTTCACAACAATAACACAATCATAAACTTTAGAATTTTCCCTTGCTATAGCAATTTTAGAAACTTCGCTTACGGGGGTGTTATAGTCTACTATTAGAGGAGAATTATCCATTATTAAGGCGATATGACGTTTTGAGAAAACTGAGAAGCCGTACTGTGATGCCATTACTGAGTCTAAAGAATATTTCATGATTAACCCTACAGGCTTACCTTTTTTTACTATACAAACACCTCGTGTATTGGATTTATCAATATAATTTTTTATTTTTTCACAAGAAACATCAGGTGAAAAGGAAGGTTGAAAGCTACTGATTTCACCTATACAGTGATTTCCAAAATTATTTCTAGTGTTTTTTAGTTTATTATATTTAATTATAGCTTTTTTAGATTCATCTGAAGCTACATCAAAGTTTTTAGATGGTTTTTGAATAAAGAATCCTTGACCAGCATAAACATTTAAATTTATTAATGTACATAATTCAGCTTCAGTTTCTATTCCCTCTGCAATTACTTTCATATTAGTTGATTTTGCAAAGGTTACTAGGGATTTTATTAGAGCTTGTTTAAAATAATCTTTATCAATATCCCGGATTAAATCCATATCTATTTTTATATAGTGAGGTTTAGTTTGGTATAGTGTTTTAAGACCAGAATACCCTGAACCAGTATCATCTATAGCTATCTGATAACCTTGCTCTGTATAGTTATCTAAAGCTCTTTTAAAACCAGTATAATCTTCTATTGCTGTCTTTTCTGTTATTTCAAATATTATAGATTCAGGTGATATCTTATGTTTGATCAAGAATTCTTTTGTAAAGCCTTTTTTAAACTTATCATCTTTAAATATTAGAGGATCTACATTTATAAATAATAATTTATCACAATCTATATTATGAGCCCTTTCTAATACTTTAACTCTACACAAAGATTCTAATTCCCAAGATTTATTATAGGCTGAAGCTGATTGAAATAATTTATCTGGATAGTAAAGGGGGGAGTCTTTTGGTCCCCTGCTTAAGGCTTCATATCCAATTACATTTCCATCATTCAAGGATACTATAGGTTGGAAAACTGTGGTTATACTTCCTGTACTTAAAATTTTATTTAATTCATTAAAAGTTTCCATAAACTTGTGCACCTCTTATATTTAATAGTAAGAATTATTATTAAATATTATATATCATTTAAACATTAGATTATAAGTAAAATTGTGTTAATAATCAGTTAATAGGGAGTTAACAAGCCTTGTTTTAGTATGCAAGTTTATTATCAAAAAATGATAGAAACAAATTGACAAAATTCAAAAACTAAAATAAAATAAGACATAACATAATTTAATATTTAGCATTTGCTTCACTTATATATACCTTGAATATGGCAAGGAGTCTCTACCGGGAGCCGTAAATTCCCGACTATGAGTGGTTATTGCATATTTTTTAAAAAAAGATGCATTAATTTCACTCGAGGTATATTTACGATGAAATTAATGCATTTTTATTTTACATAATTGCATAATAAGATTATCTAATTTAAGTAGATTTATTATAATAATTTGAAAGGAAGTTGATGGAAGTGGCAACTATTTTAAAACAAGCATATACATTTGACGATGTATTATTAGTACCAAACAAATCAGAAGTTTTACCAAAAGACGTTAGTTTAAAGACTAATTTAACAAAAAGTATTAAACTTAATGTGCCATTAATGAGTGCAGGAATGGATACTGTAACAGAAGCTAAAATGGCAATAGCCATAGCTAGAGAAGGTGGAATAGGAATAATACACAAGAATATGAGTATTGAAAGACAAGCTATTGAAGTTGACAGAGTAAAAAGACAGGAAAATGGAGTAATAACAGATCCATTCCATTTAGCACCGGATAATAGTATAGAAGATGCTCTTAATTTAATGAGCAAATATAGAATTTCAGGAGTTCCTATAACTGTAGACGGAATATTAGTAGGAATTATTACAAATAGAGATATTGCTTTTGAAACAAATTATAATCAACCAATAAAAAATGTTATGACTAGCGAAAATCTTATAACTGCACCAGAACATACAACAGTAGAAGAAGCTAAGGAAATACTTAAAAAATATAAGATTGAAAAACTTCCTTTAGTGGATAAGGATAATAACTTAAAAGGTCTTATAACAATAAAAGATATTGAAAAAGTTAAGAGATTTCCAAATGCAGCAAAGGATGAAAGCGGAAGATTACTTTGTGGAGCTGCAGTTGGAGTAACAGCTGATATGATGGAGAGAGTTGATGCACTAGTTAAAGCTAAAGTAGATATTATAACAGTTGATACTGCTCACGGACATTCAAAAGGAGTTTTAGTTGCAGTAAAGGAAATTAAAGCAAAATATCCAGAGTTACAAGTTATAGCAGGAAATGTTGCAACCCCAGAAGCAACAAAGGATTTAATAGAAGCTGGAGCTGATTGTATAAAGGTTGGAATAGGACCAGGATCAATTTGTACTACAAGAGTTGTAGCAGGAGTTGGAGTTCCACAACTTACTGCAGTTATGGATTGTGTTGAAGAAGCAAACAAATATGGAATACCTGTAATTGCAGATGGAGGAATAAAATATTCAGGAGATATAGTAAAAGCTCTTGCAGCTGGTGCAAAAGTAGCTATGATGGGATCAATGCTTGCAGGTTGTGAAGAAGCACCAGGTGAAATGGAAATATTCCAAGGAAGAAGCTATAAAGTATATAGAGGAATGGGATCATTAGGAGCAATGGCTTGTGGAAGTAAAGATAGGTATTTCCAAGAAGATGGTAAGAAGCTAGTTCCAGAAGGTATAGAAGGAAGAGTTCCTTATAAAGGTGTAGTTGCAGATACAATATATCAACTAGTTGGAGGACTACGTGCTGGAATGGGATACTTAGGAGCACCAACTCTTGAAGACTTATTCCAAAATGCTAGATTTGTAGTTCAAACTTCAGCAGGTCTTAGAGAAAGCCATCCTCATGATATATCAATGACAAAAGAAGCACCAAATTACAGTGTTCAAGGGTAGTTAAATATCAAGAACGGATATATATGATAATATATAGATGATATAATATAATTAACAAGCAGAATATATAGTAACCAGTGGCTGTTTTGAAGCCAGTGGTTACTAAATAATTAACGGGAGGATTAAATTTAATGCACAGAGAGTTGGTTTTGGTAATAGATTTTGGTGGACAATATAATCAGCTTATAGCAAGAAGAGTTAGAGAACACAATGTATATTGTGAAATTGTTCCATATACTGTAACTATTGATGAAATAAAGAGCAAAAATCCTAAAGGAATAATTTTTACTGGAGGGCCTAATAGTGTTTATGGAGAAGGAACTCCAAGAGTAAATAAAGAAGTATTTGAAATGGGAATTCCGGTGCTAGGAATATGCTATGGACACCAATTAACTGCATATACACTAGGGGGAAACGTAGAAAGCCCTGAGATTAGAGAATATGGTAAGACGGAAGTAAAGTTATCTAAAGAATCATTATTATTTGATGGTATAGAAGAAGAATTAGCTCAATCATGGATGAGCCACACAGATTATGTTTCAAAAGTTCCAGAAGGATTTAAAATTGTAGGAACTACAGAACAATGTCCAGTAGCAGCCATGGAAAATAGTGAAAGAAAAATTTATGGAGTTCAATTCCACCCAGAAGTTGAACATACACTATTTGGCAAGAAAATGCTTTCTAACTTCTTATTTAAAGTTTGTGGATTAAAAGCTGACTGGTCAATGGCATCTTTTGCTGAAGACAAGATAAAAGAAATAAAAGCATTAGTAGGAGATAGAAAAGGACTTTGTGCTCTATCAGGTGGTTTTGATTCATCAGTAGCAGCAGTACTTGTTCATAAAGCAATAGGTAAACAACTTACATGTGTATTTGTTGACCATGGTCTACTTAGAAAAGACGAAGGAGATCAAGTTGAATATATATTTAAGAAACAATTTGATATGAACTTAATAAGAGTTAATGCTGGAGAGAGATTCCTAGGAAAGCTTAAAGGCGTAAGTGATCCAGAGAGAAAAAGAAAGATAATTGGAGAAGAGTTTATAAGAGTTTTTGAAGAAGAAGCTAATAAGCTTGGACAAATAGATTTCCTTGTTCAAGGAACTATATACCCAGACGTAGTTGAAAGCGGAACAAATACATCAGCTACTATAAAAAGTCACCACAATGTTGGAGGACTTCCAGAAGATATGCAATTCTCACTAATTGAGCCATTAAGAGAATTATTCAAAGATGAAGTTAGAGCTGTTGGAGAAGAACTTGGAATTCCTCATAAATTAGTATGGAGACAGCCGTTCCCAGGACCAGGTCTTGCTATAAGAGTTCTAGGAGAAATAACAGAAGAAAAACTATTTATAACTAGAGAAGCAGATGCAATATTTAGAGAAGAAATCGCAAAAGCAGGCCTTGAAGAAAAGATATGGCAATACTTTGCATGCTTACCTAATATACAATCAGTAGGCGTTATGGGCGATGAAAGAACATACTGCCATACTGTAGCATTAAGAGCTGTAACATCCTCAGATGCTATGACTTCAGATTGGGCAAGAATACCTTATGAAGTATTAGACATAGTATCAAGAAGAATTGTTAACGAAGTTAAAGGAGTAAACAGAATTGTTTATGATGTAACTTCTAAGCCACCAGCAACTATTGAGTGGGAATAAGGTAAAACTCAGTAAAATCAACAGTTTAGAAAAATATTAATAAAATATATACTAAAAAAGTGTTTATGATATTTCTTAAATTACGGAAATGTTGTAAGCACTTTTTTTGCATTTTAATATAAAAAAAGTAGGTGTTTTAGAAGTGAAGAGGGGAGAAGTCGTAGGTAGTAGGCAATTTGGTAAAAAATTAAATAAAAAAAGAAAAAAGTATAGTGAAGTTTATGAACAGTTTATACAACAAGTGAAAATCAAGGGAAGAAGTGAACAGACAATTCAAAGTTATCATTATCACAACAAATATTTTATAAAATTTTTAGGAAAAGATGTTTATTGTGATGAAATAACATTGAGTACCTTAGAAACCTACATTCTTTACATCAAAGAAAAGAAAGGGATTACAAATGGTATAACAATTAATAGTTATCTAAGAAATATAAGTCCTATTCTTAAATTTTGCATGAAAAAAGGTTATATACTAGAAGAATTTATGATTCCAGTAGTTAAAGAACAAGA
>JAYFRK010000534.1:0-3319 GCA_034925975.1 Clostridium sp. | reverse complement strand
TGCTTTATTTGTCATGCACTTTTTTAAGAAACTAAAAATATAACTTTTCTTTTAAAATTACCTTGACTTCATATAGTTAGTCTAATTTAAAGTACTAAAAGCAAGAAGGTATATAATTCATTAAGAGAATTTTGAGCAAGTTCTAGAAGTTCTTACCGTAGTGAAGATTCTCTGTTGAATTATATACCTTCGATTTTTAGCACCTTATTTTGTAGTTACCAAGGCCGCCATTTTACTGCACTTTATTTTATTGAAGCTTGTACATTATTTAAACTTAGGAACATCAAAAACTACTTGTGCACCTTCACACTGATTCATTAAACTTTCAATTCTAGATATTTGTGCACGACTCCAGTTAACATCTGTAGCATATTGATGCCATGTAACTTGCATATTCCATCTCATCTTATAAAGTGTATTTTGCATATATTTAGCACTATTTATGTAGCCTTCGCTTACAAATTTAGCTCCTCCTAGTATGGCAGCATCTACGCTGAACCAGCCTTGAGTATATGCATATTCTGAACCATACTTTAATGGATTGCTATCAATAGCACGTATACCAAACATATTATAAGTTTTCTTTGGTTCCACTGCTTTTCCATCAACTGAACTTACAAGAACTCCGCTAGCTAATTGGGATGTTCCATTGCCAGTCTCATGTAGTGCATGAGCAACTAAATAAATAGGATTTATATTGGCATCCTTAGAAGCTTTCAAAAATACTGCTCCTTTTCCATCTAGAACACCTTTACCTTCTAATATGCTGTTTAAATTATCTTCGGTAATTCCATCTATATAGTTCAAGTTTAAAAATTGATATTTACCATAATCATCTAAAAAGTTATTTGGATTCATATAATATTTTACTAATTCTTTACTTGGCGTTAACCATTTACCATTTACTTCTTGATAAGTAGGATTTCCTTTTAATTGTTCTAACGCCGCTTCTTCTAAAGTTTTATCATAGTTACTATAAATAATGCTAGCTCCTGCAGGCTTGTCTACAGTTATATTATTAGCAATAACTCTAAAATATGAGCTGTAATAATTATCAAAGTCTGTATTTAAATCTTTACTTTCTCCTGCTCTACCTTTTGCTTTTATATAAACTACAAGTTTATACTTCCCACTAGCAAATCCTTCTGATTTTTTAAATATGTATGGTGAATTTCCGCTTAGAGCACTTGTATATCCTTTAGTAAGCTCTATATATGGTTCATTTGGATATACGTTTGGATTATCATATGTCTCTTTTGGATATTTAAATAAAAACACTCTATATTGAACTTCTCCAGAATAATTTGGATTAATTCTAAAACTTGCACTTTTATTTTCTAAAATCGAGCCTTCCAAAATATCTATAGATTTAATACTTGGTAAAGTTTCATAGTAAGTCGTATCCTCATATTGATTTGACGTTGTGAAATTCATTTTAGTTGGCTTGGCTAAATTTTTTCCACTAGTACTTTTAACATTGGTACTAAGTTCTAAAGAATATGTTGTTGCCGGAAAATATCCTCCCACTTGTGGATAGACTATTATAGATTTGCTATCTTTTCCTGGATATACCGTTGCCTTTACTGCATTTCCTTTGTTATCCTTAACTTTTATATTTTCGCTGTTAATTGTATTCTTGTCCAAATCCAAGTTAAGTTTTACAGTCCATGGTTTAGTTGTACTTACTCCCGTTTTTGAAGGTAGCTCAGTGAAACCAGTTGTTGCTGCGAAGGCTATAGTAGACGTTAATGTAAATAAAGCTGCCATTAGTAGAATCTTGATTAAATTTAATTTTTTTCTCATCTGCACACCTCTCTTCTAAACTTAATATTTATTTAGTTACATATCTATTATCCTATATTTAAATTAATTTTCAAGACCAAATTTCATATTTTTTACAAATATTTATATAACTCTAGTAAATTTAGTTTATTGATGTAAACAAAAACATTTTTTCATGTTATTATTATAATAAATATACAACTTTATTTCTTTACTTACGAAAGGAGATCTTAAATGTTTTTGCTTCAAAATACTATAATGATGTTAACTGGACTCGGAATTATATTTTTTGCATATGAAATTGGTATCAAGAAAAGAATTTTTTTAATTACAGGGTACTCAAAAAAGTTAAAAATGTAAATAAACTTAGTAATTCCCTTGGTGCTGCCTTACTCATATTAGGTTTGGCTAATGTATTTGCACCTTGGTTAATAGATTCTATAGGTGATAAAGGTTGGTGGATATATTCAATAATAGTATTGGCAACAGCTATTTATGCTGTTGTAGTATATATAAAAGAAGCATAAGTGGGATATACTTGCTTTCAGCTAGAATATTGTGAATAGTAGTCAGCAGGCAGATGTCATTTTAAAACACCAATTTTACAATATAATCCTTTAATGAAATCTTAATGAAATTTTAATACTTTACATATCTTTTTCTTAAATTGTTCAATATAAAATTAATTAGTATAAACACATTATTTTATATAAAATTTTGGAGGATTAGATATGAAAATATTATTAACTACTGACGCATTTTATCCTATGATAAATGGTGTAGTAATATCCACCCATAACTTGTATAAAGAATTAAAGTTAATGGGACATGATGTTAAGATTTTAACTTTGTCTGAAGATGGAAGAGAACGAATTGATGGAGATATATATTATTTGAAGTCTTTTAACCTTAGGATTTATCCTGGTGCTAAAGTAAAGAAGCTTTTCAGTAAAGAAATAGTAGACAAACTATTAGCCTGGAAACCTGATATTATACATTCACAAACTGAGTTTTCCACTATGTTAGATGCAAAACTTATTGCTTGGAAGTTAAAAATACCTCACTTGCACACGTATCATACAATGTATGAGGACTATCTTTACTATATACTTAATGGTAAGGTAATAAGTCCAAAGACAATGGGCTTGTGTCTTAAATTACTGCTAAATAGTTTAAACGAAATAGTAGCACCTACTGAAAAAGTAAAAGAAGCTCTTATAAGTTATGGAGTTAAAACTAACATTAATATAATACCTACAGGTATAGATCTTAGTAAATTTCAAAGAGACATAACTGAAGAAGAGAAAAATAGCCTTAAGCTCCAATATGGTTTAAATTCTAAAGATAAAATTCTTTTGTATTTAGGAAGAATAGCTCAAGAAAAGAATATTGATTCTATTATAAATATGTTTGATAATATCCAGGATGAAATGAAGGATTTAAAGCTTTTAATCGTAGGCAGCGGTCCTTATCTAGACCATTTAAAAAATCTTGTGGAAGTTAAGGGCTTAAATGATAAAATCTTTTTTACAGGTAT
>JAYFRK010000014.1:0-1869 GCA_034925975.1 Clostridium sp. | reverse complement strand
TTTTTTGAATTTTTTTAATCTTTTCAAATTCATTAGCTGTTTTCAGTTTTAATATTACTGGGTCGCCCTTGCGACGACATTGACTATCTTATCATAAATTATAATGCCTGTACTATAATAATAATTAATTATATGAAATTATCTTCTCAAATCTTTAATTTTCTTTATATATCTAAACTTTTTATCAACTGATACTCCTGGTAGAGTATATTATGTTTTAGTGAATTATATTATATTGCCTTATCTTATTTATGTTAATATTAGATTATGTTTTAAATAGATGCTAACATAAATATATTAAATATATGTTTAATATCTAATCTAAAGAAAACCTGCTTAGATATTAACATATTCACAAGTTTCTTTTGAGTCATAAATTATATATAGTATATATAATTCAATTTACATTTTATTATATGGAGATGATATGCTAGATTTTATTGAAGGACTCTGTGTAGGAATAGGACTTAGCTATATACTAGTGTAGGTATGCTAAAAATTATAGTGTATATAACTACAATAAAAAAGGACTATAGATAAATTTGTGTAAAACCAACTCTACCTACTGTCCTCTTTAAATATACAATAATCTTAATATTATATTAAAAATAGTTTTGTATTAAATATATTATTTTTTAACATATAAAAAGAATATGCTATTATGCATATTCTTTTTATATTTATTAATTACATTTCAACTGAATATTTTTTCTTTAACTCTTCTGTAAAAGACATGTACTTAAAGTTTTGTCTTTCTTGGAAAATTTGTGATTTTATCATATCTTTAACTTCATTAAAAGGTCTTACTGAAGCCTCTTGCTTATCTTCAACTTTTATTAAATGGTATCCAAATTGAGTTTTAACTGGCTCACTTAAAACTCCTACTTCTATCTTAAAAGCAGCTTCTTCAAATTCAGGAACCATTTGTCCTCTACCAAATCTACCCAAATTTCCACCTTGTGCTTTTGATGGACAAGTTGAATACTTTTCTGCTGCTTCCTCAAATGCAAGACCGCCATTTATCTTAACCATTACTTCTTTTGCTAATTCTTCAGAATCTACAAGTATATGGCTAGCAACTACAGTATCTCCTGTCTTAAACATTTCTTTATTAGCTTCATAGTATTCTTCTACTTCTTTATCTGTAACTTCTACTTCATTAATTACCTTTTCTATGGCCATTTGAGTCAAAATTTCTCTCTCTACTATTGCTAATCTCTCTTTAAATTCTTCTAAATTTTCCATACCCACTTCTTTACCATAGTTATAATATAATTCAAAAGAAACAAGTTGCTCTAATAATTGTTGTTTGCCTTGTTCACTAAGTAAAAAAGATTGTTTTTCTCTTGGAAACTTTTGAACTGCTAATTGAATATCTGCTTCTGTTATTTCTCTTCCATTAACTTTAGCTAAAACTTTATTTTCCATATATAAACTCCTTTAAAATTATTTATGGGCAAAATCCCCACTTACATATGATATCATAATAGAGTATGTATATATAACCCTTTACTAAAGATTTTCAATAGTTGTTAAACTAATAGGAAATCTAGTATACTAAAATACAATGCCTACAAATCATTGTATTTAATTTCTTATTTAAAATATAATATAAATTTAAAAGCACATCTTAATTTAATAAGATGTGCTTTGGTGATCCACCGGGGAATCGAACCCCGGACAACTTGATTAAAAGTCAAGTGCTCTACCGACTGAGCTAGTGAATCATATTACCTGGCTACGACCTACTCTTCCACACCGTCTCCAGTGCAGTACCATCGGCGCTTTGAAGCTTAACCTTCGTGTTCGGAATGGGTACGGGTGTTACCTTCAAGCCATAATAACCAGATGCATGATTTGTCAAAATCT